>JAEZLF010000268.1 GCA_023435925.1 Bacillota bacterium | reverse complement strand
CTTCTGCAAGGATATATCGATAACCCAAGAGATCGAGGATATCGTAGATAAGATAAAACTCCCAAAAGGACGCGGAAATATTTCTGATCAGGGCTTTGACGCACTATTGTGCGACGGGGGCAATACTCCCCTCGCCTCCACCATATAATCTACCATCTATTGATAAAAAGTAATTTATCAGTAGGCGGTTTTTTATTTGCCCTGAAACGGCTCTCTGAAAAAAATGCACACCCCTAGTCAGGCAAATCGTATTAGACGAGGGGGTGTGCATTGTGTCATTTCGTTGTACTTTAGCCCAGAAAGTCCTGAAACTTCAAGGGCTTCGGGGCTTTTCTGTGTTGCTCGCAAATGGCAGAAGGACGGTATTTTGGGGGTGTAGCTCAAGGGGGTGACGTAATTTCCATCCCATGAGCTATGCCCTAAAAAGAAATATTAAACTTCTGTTTTTGAGAAAAATGATGGCCACACTTAGAGCAATCTGGTGTGGCTTTTATTTGACATCGAATAACCATGACAACAGTGCGACGACGATTTGATTACGTTGTGTCAGCCGACCGGACAATTAGGTTGTAATAGGAGAAAAGCAAAAAGCCTGTATCACAGTACAGGCTTTTTGTTGTATTACTATTAGTTTTTGGCTTTCTTGCCGTGGCCTTTGCCGTCATCTTTGGATTTGCCTTTTGGACTCAGGCTCTCGATTTCATCCTCTACAGTCATTGCTACCTGCGAAAATGCGTAGGTCACAACTTTGCCCTTTTTGAACTCCAGGTTATGTTCACCGTAGCCAAATGCGATGTTGGCAGCATGGCTCTTGTAGGAACGGTTGTTGGCTTTGAGGCAGTTGATAACAGCGTTAACGATGTCGGCGTCAACCTCTTCCTCGATCCAGAACAGGCCGCTCTGTGCCTGCTTGATGAACATAGCTGCAATGTAGCCGTCCTTGGTAATGATGGGGACAGAGCTGTCATCGCCGTCCAGGTCGATCTTCGAGATGAATTCGATCTCGCCGGTATCCTCTTTGATCATCATATAGCTGATGTTAGAGGCAGTGCCGGGCACAAAGGTCATTTCCTGGAAAGAAAGCGTCTCTTCAAAATAAACGGGGGTCTCACCCATGGAAACACCCACTAGGTTCTGAGACACCTCCCGTCCGGTGGCAATGCCATCGCCGTTTACGTCCGCGGGCTTGGGAGCGTAGAAGTAAACACCCTCAGGGAGGACCTGCGTACCGGACACGACAGCCTTGATCTCATCGCCGCGCTTAACATCCAGTTCGAAGGAATACTTTTCGGTACCGTAAACCACAGGGAGCTCCATCTTGTTCATCTCGGGATCACCGGCAGTCACAGTGATGTTGATATTATCATCATAGCCGCTGCCACTGTTGTTGAGGGTAACAGTCAGCTTGATTTTGTAGGTCTGGGTGTCCTTATCCGTGAGCACCGGAGCACCCACCATCTGGAGATCGGTGATCACGACCTGTTTCTTATTTGCATAGACTTCATCCTGTGCAAGCAGATAGTCAATCAGGTCATTCACACGTGCACCGACTTCTTCATCCACGATGAACTTCCCGGTGGAGATATCTGCAAATTTTCCCATTTCTGCACTGTAATCGTGCATCACGCCACCCCATCTAGGATTGGCAGCGAAATCGTGAGACTTTAAATACTGAACCGTCGTATCATTGGCGCAGGTCCAGACAGCAGCCTGTACAGCGGCAATGATATCAGCGCGGGTGAGCTTATCAGCGTTGGGAAAATCATCCGCAGCCAGATTTGCGATCATTTCTTCCAGGGAAACATAGGGATAGGAATTGGTAATGATCGCACGAATACGGGCAGCTGTTTCAGCACTGCAGTATTCGCTGTCTTCCAGATTCATGCGCTTGTAGTAGACACCGTCTTTGATTCCGGTGTCAATGTCGCAGCAGTAAACAACTTCATAGTTGCTCTGGCCGCTGACATAAAGTCCATCTGGAGTCCAGGTCTCGCCATCATATGCGACCGTATCGACCAAAACAAACGTCTGGGGAATTGCATTATCCACAGCATGATTGCTGATCTCATAAGCATGACGGGGATTCTGGAAGCATGTCATGTAGGTATAGCCCTCTGTACCGGCAGTTACATCGACAGTGACTTCATCTCCGTACCAGATATTGCCGGACTCCAGAGTCTCCTTGGCAAAAGCCTGTACGTTGAGCATGCTGGTGCACATGATCACGATAAGAAGAAATACGTAGTATCTTTTGAATATTTTTGCCATGTTTTCGGCTCCTTTCATAAAGAAAAGTTCATCGAAACACCGGCAACCGGGCTATCATGGCTTTTCGCTTTAGATCCCGCGGTTTTGCGTCCCATGCTTTCACATGGTTTGCCTTTACTCGCATCTCGTGTGGAAATATACATAACCTTTCACCAAGCATTTTATGGTCGTCAGACTATGTGTTGTCAAAAAAGCAGGCAAACTGTCTGTGACCAGTTTTTAAACGCTTTACATAGCGTTTGAGATTCACGGCAGCCCCTCCTTTCAGCACGGATACATAGCACCCAATTTATATTTTTATTATATTTACATAAAACCGTGTAAACAAGTGGTATTTATTCACATCAACACACATATATACACTTTTAATAATTTTTTGAAGTGTCAGATGAAGTGTCGTATAATGCTCACAATGTAGCTTGCTACTTCGCCGAGCAGTTCTTCGCTGACCGCAAATGAAGCCTTGTCAAACACGGCAAGGTAAACATCCAAGTCGTAGTCGGCAAGGAAAGCCTGAATAGCTGAGGTTGCCACTTGCAGGGCTTCGTGACCGATACGGATGTGGTAATGTTGACACTCATCGTATCAATATTAGCGTTCTTATATGGTCGGAGTGGTCTTATAGGATTTACAATGAAAGCCCAGTGAAATCAATGGTTCAAGGGCAGCAAAAAAGCAGTATTTACTATATAAGATATTTACACTGTCGCACATAAAGGCATATCTTTCATCTTATTCGTTAAACAGCCAATCCAACACGTTTATTTGCTAATACCATTGCATGCGGCATTTACTCGATCTTTAAATATTCCTGACAGCAGATCAGTATTGATTTTGTAAAAGTATTTTGACTTGGTGTAAAAAATTATTGACACAATGACCAAAATATTATACTCTGTGTATAGGCGAATAACATGTTAAAAAAGGAGAGAAGAAATGTTTTATCAGGAGAAAAAAACAATTGCGACAATTATATCCGGGTTATTGGTGCTGGCGGTCTACAGTATCTATGGCATTTCGAAGTATCAGCAAGCCGGTCCGAATCTGCTTAATGATTTGAAGTTCTGGGCGACTGCAATGCTGATTGCCATCTTCGGAGGAATTGCTGTTACAATAGTGGCTCAGATTGTCCTTCACATTATTCTTACCGCAGCAAACGAGGTGTCTAAAGAGGCATCAAAAGAGATATCCAACAAAGAAAAACGTCCGGCGGCTGTCGATGCCTGCGAAGAGCTTGAAATGGAAAATATTGAAGATGAGATGGATAAACTGATTGCGCTCAAAGCAATGAGAAATGCATCTGTTGTGGTTGGAGCCGGATTTATTGCTTCTCTCGTGTCATTATATGTGAAAATGCCACCGGCCATTATGCTGAATATTATTTTCATTTCGTTCAGCCTAGGATCGCTTTTCGAGGGCTTTTCACAGCTGTATTTTTACAGGAAAGGGGTTAAAAATGTCTAAACTCGTGATTTCAAACAATATTAGAAAATTGCGTTTCTTTCATAATGAAATGACACAGCAGGAGCTGGCAAAGAAGACCGGAGTTACAAGGCAGACGATTGTGGCAATTGAGAATGGAAAGTATTCTCCAACCCTGGATCTTGCATTCCGCATTGCCGATGTGTTTGGAATCAGGCTTGAAGAGGTGTTTTCCCATGAGGTGATAGAGAATGGCAGTAAAAAGGAGGATGGTTCAAAATGACAGATGCACTGACTGGAAAAGAAAACGGATATCGAACGAAAAAAAACGCCCGGATCGCGGGCCTTCTATTCCTTGCGATGGTTGTATCAGGCCTGTTTGCGGAGATCTTTTTCCGTCAAAGGCTTATCGTACCAAATGACATTAACTTGACAGCAACGAATATTCTATCAAATGACTTTTCATACCGGATAGGTATTACAAGTGATATTCTCATGGCAATCAGTTATCTGCTTACTGCCTTGGCATTATTCAGACTGCTTTCTTCCGTGGATTGGAATATGGCTGCAACAATGGTGGTTTTTGCCTCTATTGGCTGCGTACTGCTTATGTTTAATGTAATAAATGAGATTGCGCCGCTATACATATTAAGCGGGAATGATTATCTGAATACGTTTACTTCCGGCCAGCGACATTCTTTGGCAATGCTGTTTTATAATCTGTACGGACATGGATATATCATCGGTCAGATATTCTTTTCTCTTTGGGTCCTTCCCCTTGGAGTTTTGATTTATAAGTCGGGATTTGTTCCGAAAGTGTTCGGAGTGTTGTTTATCATTGAAACCATATTTGGATTGACAGCGACATTAGAACATTTTGTGGTCCCGAATGGAACGACGGAGACCATTCTATTGCTGCCCGGAGTAATAGCAGAATTATCCTTCATGGCCTGGCTGCTGATTCGGGGTGTTAAGGAAACGAAATCCCTGAAGCAAAGCACGGTTCGCGTATGAGGCGATGACGCATATCGAGAATGTGACGAAGAGGAAAGCGGATGAAAAGAGAAAACAAGTAAAGGAGCGACGAGTTAAATGAAGGCAATTGTGTATGATAAGAAGAATTCTTCCAACATTCTGGTCCTTAAGGAAATGGAAAAACCCATACCAGGTGACAATGAAGTTTTGGTGAAAATTCACGCTGTTTCTATAAATGCTGCCGACTACCGCTCCATGAAGATGGGAATCATTCCGAAGCGGAAAATCTTTGGTGCCGATATCGCCGGAAAGGTTGAGGCAGCTGGGAAAAACACAAAGGAGTTTTCCATCGGAGATGATGTGCTTGGAGACATTTCAGCGGTAGGCTTTGGTGGCTTTGCCGAATACGTTGCCGTTCCGGAAAGCGCATTGACCTTGAAGCCGGCGGGTGTATCGTATGAAACGGCTGCCGCAGTCCCAATGGCAGCAGTTACAGCCCTGCAGGCACTTAGGGACAAAGGTGGGATACAGTCGGGACAAAAGGTGTTGATTTGCGGAGCAGGCGGCGGTGTGGGGACATTTGCGGTTCAGCTTGCCAAGTACTTTGGAGCGGAAGTCACTGCTGTCTGTGGGGAGAAAAACGAAAAGCTCATTCAATCTCTTGGTGCAGATGAAGTTATCAATTATAAGAAAAATGACTTTACCAAAGGCAGCAAGTGTTATGATCTCGTTCTGGCCGTAAATGGAAGCTACTCTCTTTCTGCATACAAGCGTCTGTTAACACCGAAAGGCATTTATGTCATGGTCGGGGGTGGTCTGTCGCAGATTGTGAAATCTATGCTGTTTGGAGTATTTATGTCCATTGGCAGCAGAAAGATGCGCACACTGGCAGCAAAGCCAAATAAAAAGGATTTGGTGTTTATCATTCAGCTTGTTGAAGCCGGTAAAGTGAAGCCAGTGATTGACAGGCGTTATCCACTTCAGGAAACCGCAGATGCCGTGCGATATCTCAGCGGAGGCCACGCAATGGGGAAAGTCGTCATATCCGTTAAGGGCGCATAATCCGTCCTTCGCTCCGGTTGCATTACCAGCTTGCTTTGTCCTCAGGTCAGCAATCAATACAGGTAAAGATTAAAAATTAGAGCCATTACGGCTCTTTTTTATTATTTCATGCTCAAGGTGTAAATGGCATAAAAAAAGAGTTCCAATATGACTTGAAACCCTTGGTCGGAGTGACAGGATTTGACCGTCTGCTTCGCTTCATATGTTCCTAAAGAAGCTCGCATACTACCGCCTCGACTTTAGTCTCGGCACACTTCGGCTAAAAATGTGCATTTAGCACATTTTCTTAACGCCTCGTGCCTTCTCAGGTTCAAATCCTGTTCATATACGTAAAAAAACCGAACTTCGAGATGAACCCGGATTTCGGTTTTTTTGGTCGGAGTGACAGGATTTGAACCTGCGGCATCTTGGTCCCAAACCAAGCGCGCTACCAGCTGCGCTACACCCCGTTATGATTCTGTTTTTAAGACGCAGAGTATATTTTACTACATGGCGGGCATTTGTTCAAAGGCCCAAATTGGCATAATACGCTGTTTCACAAAATTATGCTGCCTTTTCTCTCCGCCGCTTTCTGTAGCTTCATTTTAAACGATTTTAATAATCAAGGCAAGATCAAAAATATACACATTAATAATACTGCAATTCTGCATGCTACAAAATCCGCTTGCCAAAAATTCTGCTTACCGTAAAAATTTAATAATTAGAAAGAATTGTGTAACAAAAAGGTAACTTGCTACGTCTAAACCAGTATCCTATAATAGAAGAAGGGAGTCTGGTCTCCGGTTGCAGTCTTACTAATGAAGAGGTGTTGCTTATAAAACGGATTTTAGGGCAGGTCAGAAGAGCTATCCAGGACTTCGATATGATTCATGAGGGTGATCGGGTAGCCATAGGGGTCTCCGGAGGAAAAGACAGTCTGACTCTGCTGGTTGCACTAAGGAAATTGATGGATTTTTTCCCCGTTAGATTTGAACTCAAAGCCGTCACACTGGCGATGGGTATTGGTGAAATGGATTTCTCCCCTGTAAAGAAGCTATGTGAAGATATTGAGGTTGAATATATCTTAGAAGATACATACATAGGTAAAATTATTTTTGAAGGAAGGCAGGAGAAGAATCCCTGCTCACTTTGTGCCAATCTGAGACGGGGCGCACTCAACAATGCAGCTTTAAAGCTTGGCTGTAACAAGATAGCGCTTGCCCACAACCAGGATGATGTTATCGAAACATTACTTTTAAGCACATTTTATGAAGGCCGTATCCACTCATTTTCTCCGGTAACTTATCTGGATAGAAAACAGCTTTATGTTATCAGACCCCTTATTTATACACAGGAGCAACAAATACGGGCTTTTGTCAGAGAAAAAGGCCTGCAGATAGTTCACAATCCCTGTCCTGCCAACGGACATACAAAGCGTCAGTATATCAAGGAGTTGCTTGAAGAACTGGCCATTGAGAACAGGGATATTAAAAGTACAGTTTTTGGTGCCCTTAAACGATCCGGATTGGACGGATGGCACGACTAATGGAGGTAATGATGCTAAAAAACAAAGGAAAAAGAAAGTATCTGGCTGCAATGATAGCCACAGTTCTTGCAATAACACCCGTAGTAACCGTCAATGCCGATACTGCGGACCCCAGCGTGATTCATCAGAAAACAAGCAAGCAGATCATCACACAGGGAGTAACCCTTGAGAATATTGTCAAATTCACTACGGACGGATGGTACAATATACATATTATGACTGCGGATCTGTCAAACAAGTACATCAATGTTGATGCGCTCACGAATACCGAGTCTGTAGGCAAGCTGGCAACAACAAAAAAACTGGCAACTCAAAAAAACGCTGTTGCAGCTATTAACGGCAGCTTCTTTACTCCCTCCGGCGGAGGTTATGGTTACCCGGTTGGTACTATTGTTCAGTCAGCGAATATTATGAGTGCATCCAATGACATAAACCGTTATAGTGATTCCATGGCATCCTTATCCATCAGCAAGCTGAACGAAGTATTGCTGAATTACTGGAAGACCGATATATTCCTGACTTCTCAGGCCGGTGCAAAAGTTGATGTTGCACGGTACAACAAGACCAATGGGGCAAAATATACTGACATCACTATCTTTGATAGAAAATGGGGAAATACGGCAGTCGGAGCAACCGCTGAATTACCCGATGTTGTTCAGATGGTTGTCGATAATGGAATTGTAACACAGTTTCTTGTATCTCAACCCGCTGCGACAATACCGGCAAACGGTTTTGTCGTAGTTACACGTACCGCCGGTGCTAAAACACTTCAGCAGGCATTTTCAGTCGGTGACAGTATTACAATGACCATCGGCACGGCTCCCGGCTGGTCCAATTTAAAAATGTCCGTTTCCGGAAGCAGCGTCTTAGTGAGAAATGGAGAAATACCGTCAACCTTCTCCTTCAATCCTGCCGACGTTTCAAAGAAAAGCCCAAAAACAGCCATAGGCAGCTCGAAGGACGGCAAGCTGCTCTACATGGTAACTGTAGACGGCCGGCAGACAGCCAGCATAGGCTTGAGCCAGAAGGATCTTGCCCTGTTTATGCAAAGTATTGGAGCCTACAATGCAATAAACCTGGATGGCGGAGGCTCAACCACCATGGTGGCAAGACCTGTGGGCAGTACGGAGGTTCAGGTGATGAACAGTCCATCTGACGGTCTGGCCCGAGGTGTTGCAACAGCAATCGGCGTATTCACATCCGCCCCTTCGGCCCCCCTTGCCGGGCTCATTGTAGAAGCCCCGGACAGATATCTGTTTACCAACACGTCAAGAACCTTTACCGTAAAAGGCTATGACAGCTACAACAATCCTATCGAGGTAGATCAGAACAGTGTTAAATGGAGCGTATCCGGAGTGAAAGGTAAATTTAAAGGCAGCACCCTCTACCCTTCCACTTACGGTGAAGGAAAGGTTACAGCCAAAATAGGAAAAATAACTGCTTCCATGGACATCAGCGTATTGTCTACGCCAGCGAAAATTATTCTCAGTGAGAGCAGTATAAAGCTTCCTGTTGGCAAAACAAAGACCTTCTCCATAGTCGGAGTGAATCCACGGGGATACATAGCAACAATCGACCCGGCAGATGTAAAATGGACCATTCAGGATAAAATCGGTACTTTTAAAGACGGTGTGTTTACTGCAGCGGCGAAAGGCGCCAGCTATATCCAGGCCACTGTTGACAAGGCCAGTGCATATTGCTCCGTATCCATCTCTGCGGATACGACAAAAGTGATCGACCAGTTTGAAGCTGATAATGGCTCCTTCACCTCCTACCCCGCAACGGTCAAGGGAACCTATTCGATCTCTTCGGAGCAGAAGTTATCGGGGAAATCCTCCGGAAAGCTCACTTATGAATTCGAAAATTCCGAGGAGAGCCGTGCAGCTTATATGCTTCTTCCCAATGGCGGTATTATGCTGGATTCAGGTGTCTCAAAAATCGGTCTTCAGGTTTATAATGACCATGAAAACTCCGGCTGGCTGAGAGCTGAGCTTTCAGATGCAAACGGAGAAAAGCAGGTGGTGGATCTGGCTAAAACAATGGGCTGGACCGGTTGGCAATATGTCGACGCTTCCATTGAAAACATTAAGCTTCCGGCCAAGCTGACCCGCCTCTATCTCGTTCAGGTCAATCCTGTTCCTGATGCAGGCAGCATCTACTTTGATGATCTGACGGTAACCAACAGCGGTTATCCATCTGTTGAAAATCTGAAAATACCGGAAAACACCGTTCCTGTGGATGAAACGAACAAAGCAGTCAGTTTTTCAAAGGCTACGGCAGATTCTTTCCGTTTTGGTGTCCTTGGCCAGTCAAGGGCTCCTAAGAACGCATTGGAAAAGAAACTCGTATCCACCTTTGCCAATAAAGTCACCAAATACCTGGAACTGGGTGCTGTTGTGGGAGATGGTTCCCATGAGTCGGTAACAAGCCTTATTCAAAAGAAACCGACCATTGCTACTCACGGAGTGGATCTGAAAAGTACGAAGGCAGTGGATTATAAATACTCGTTCACTGATTTCAAAAACAGCAGATTCTTTAAGCTTGACACCCGCAAAAACGGGCTGCGGCTTAGTGATTCAGCACAGTGGCATCAGTTTCTCAAGGACCTGGACTCCTTCAAGGGCAAGAACGTATTCATCATGATGGAAAACGCTCCCGAAACCTTCTCAGACAAGCTTGAGATGTCTTTATTCAAGGAAACAATTTCAAAGTATCGGTTAAATACCCTTCGTAATGTATGGGTTTTCTACAACGGTGCTAAGAATGAAAGCTTTACGGAAAAAGGCGTGAAATATATATCAACTGCCGGTTACGAAATCGACGGTGTGAAGGAAGGTAAAACAGCTGCAGCCCAGTATGTGCTTGTTACCGTCAAGGGTTCTACTGTAACTTATATATACAAAGAAATCGAATCATAATATGGCATCCTCTTAAACGAGGATGTCATATGCCTCCGGTGGAATTTATGGCCGTGTGAAATTTATGGCTTCATGATATAATACATGAATAAAAATAATACATTGAAAGCCGGTCTTTCAATAAAATTGTGGGAGGTTTTAAACATGGCTTCTGAGATATTGTATTCGTCTGTAGAGTATGACAAATATGATGCCGATGTTACGTTGCCTGCTAAATTCGGACGTTTAGTCGATCAGATGGGATTGAAGGATGTTGTAAACGGCAAGCTAACCGCTATCAAGATGCACCTGGGAAGATATATCGGTTATTCCACCATTCCTCCCCTATTTGTAAAAATATTAGTGGACAAGCTTAAGGAGTACGGTGCAAAGGTATACATAACCGACCAGGTTGTCGCTGAGGCAAAGACCAGGGGCTATAGCGAGGATTACCTTGGAGCACCGATTGTTGATGCCTGTGGAATAACCGGGAAATATTTTTACGAAAAAAAGGTAGACTTCAGGACTTTCAAAAACGTTGACATCGCCGGAAACATTCATGATGCAGACGTGATGATCGATCTGTCCCATGTAAAGGGACATGGTGTCTGCGGTTACGGCGGCGCCTGCAAGAATATTGCAATGGGTTGTGTCACTGATAGGACAAGGCAGCAGATACACGGTCTGGAAGGCGGTATCGAATGGGATGAGGATCTTTGTACTCACTGTGAGCTTTGCGTTAACAGCTGTAACCATTATGCCAATCGTTTTGATCAATCCGGCCAGTACAAAGTAAATTACCATCACTGCACTCTTTGCCAGCATTGCGTGAAAGTCTGCCCTGTTTCTGCCATGAAAATGCAGGCAAACAAATATGAAGATTTTCAAACCGGTATGGCGGTCTGCACTCAGGAGGTACTGAAATCTTTTGAACCCGGACATGTATTCTATATCAATTTCCTGTTGAATATTACCGCACTCTGCGATTGTTGGGGGCTTACCACACCTTCACTGGTTCCCGATATCGGAGTTATGGCCTCCCGTGATATTGTGGCCATAGAAAAGGCCTGCCTGGATGCTATAAAAGTGGAGAACCTGATTCCGTCAGCACTGCCCAAAGGCCATGACTTTGGTACAACCGGTCACTTATTTGAGAGGCTTCACGGAAAGAATCCCTTTGTTCAGTTGAATGAGCTGGAAAAGCTCGGGCTTGGATCAATGGAATACATGATAAAAGAAATCTTTTAACAAAATTAACACAATGCTCTATGGAGAACCGGCCAATGAACCTGCCGGTTTTCTGCATAGAGCATTTTTTATCATTTCTGTTACGGCCTACTGCGCTGTTCTACCATGTTATAGCATAGCCCGTGTATTGTTCCATTCCTGCTGTAGTTCCTACATCTTATGAACCGTCTTCTTCAGATAAGATGAAAACTCCTGCCGCAGATCATCGCGCTTCAATGCATACTCAACAGTCGCCTCAAGAAAACCCAGCTTATTCCCGACATCATAGCGCTTACCTATGAAGTCATAAGCATATATGCACCCTGACGACAGCATCATCTGCAGCGCATCGGTCAGTTGTATCTCGCCGCCTTTGCCCGGAACAGCTTTCCCCAGATGAGTAAGAATTTCAGGTGAAATGATATACCTTCCAAGTATGGCAATGTTGGAAGGCGCTTTCCCCCGATCAGGTTTTTCTACCAATCCGGATACTTGATAAACACGATCCTCAACCAGTGTTCCTTTGATAATTCCATATTTTGAAACATCCTCATCAGGCACGTACTGTACCCCCAAAACAGAGGTGTTATACTTTTCATAGACATCCATCAGCTGTCTGAGACATGGAACCTCTGAGTCAACAATATCATCGCCAAGCAATACCGCAAAGGGTTCGTTGTCGATAAATGATCGGGCGCAGTAAATGGCATGACCCAGTCCTTTCGGCTCCTTCTGCCTGATGTAGTTCAAGTCAACCAGGTTTGATATATCCTGAACAAGGGTAAGAAGATCGTCCTCACCTTTTCGCTTTAAAATATCCTCAAGCTCGTAGGATTTGTCAAAATGATCCTCTATAGCCCGCTTTCCCCGGCCTGTAACAATTAATATTTCTTCTATACCCGATGCAATTGCTTCTTCGACAATGTATTGAATCGTTGGCTTATCTACGATTGGAAGCATTTCCTTAGGCTGTGCCTTTGTTGCAGGTAAGAACCTTGTACCCAATCCAGCCGCAGGAATAACAGCCTTTCGCACCTTCAAAAAGATCTCTCCCTCCACCGCAGCCTGACTAAGTTCAGGCTGTTTAGCATACAATAAAATATGTTGATTCTGTATTTCCCATGTTTACTTTATCACAACCATGGATAACTTTACAAGAGAGGTGAAACGATATGAATAACTTCCGCTTTAAAGCTTATGCGGTCGCCAATGAAATTGATCTGAATAAAATAGCAGTCGAGTGCGGGATTCCCAAGAAATATACCTGGGAAGAACCCCTCATACTCCAGGGCGAGCTGCTGCAGCAAATACTCGGGCGGGAATTTGCCGATAATCAGAAAATCATGGTGTTTTCTTTTGGCAGTATCGTGCTGGTAAATGTACCTGAAACAGATATGCCCGCATTGCTTACATATATCAAAGGTTTCGAACGGGATGTGGAAATAAATGACTGGAAGAGCTATGCCGATGATTATGAAATAAGGGTGGAGCCGACGGATAAACCTCAAATTAACGATGCATATGCAATTGTACCGCAGTTTGAGATATTCTACGCCGAACTGGTGGCAATCGTCATTGCAAAATCAGTTGCAATGGAAAAGATTGAGTATCATCTGGAGAAAATTCTTGATAAGCTCGAGACCATGATTGACCAGCTTGAGCGTGGAAAGCTGCGCATAGGCAACAGAAAGCTTGCAAGAACAACCGCCAGTGTCGCCCGGCATCAGTATAATACCATCAATTATATTATGATTCTTGATAAACCGGACATAACTTGGATTAACAGTGATGCAGCTCTGTTTTACGAAAAAATGTCAGATTTTTTTGAACTTCATGATCGGTATGTTGTGCTGACAAAGAAGACCGACATGCTAAATAATATTATCAACGGTTTCTCATCAATCAGCCACTCTATAAAAGGAATGTTTGTAGAGTGGGTTATCGTACTGCTGATTGTAGTTGAGGTTGTTCTCATGGTAGCGGATCTGCTGAAATAAGGAGGATTGGATTGATGAAAGAGATGCGTTTTATCGGCTACAAGATATCCTCGGCAATAGATCTTAAGAAAGTTGCTGCCTTTTTCAGCCTTCCAGCAGCTGAAAGCTGGGAGAACAGTATCACTCTTTGCGGACAGCAGTTGATGGAGGTATATAAATACAAGCTTCTCTCAAAAAGAATCACACTTTTTGAATACGGCTGTGTTGTATTTCAAAACTTTAAATCCGATGAGACCGGCATTTTTTTTAATTATCTTCAATCAATCATCGGAAATCTGGACTATAAAATGCTGGTCAGATACAATGAAAACCTGATATCAGAAGTATTTATGGACAATAGTGCGCTTCTTTGGAAGGGGAGCAAAAAGAGATTCGCTTACAAGGATGATCTTGCAGATATTGCTGTGGTTGTCCTGGCCAAATCGATTGCTCTCTCCAAGCTAGAAGCCGACGTGGAGCTGCTGCTTGATGAAGCTGAAAGCTTCTTTACTGTTTTGGCCGGACCAAAAAGGCGTTTTTTCGAAAGACTCCATCATAGGACATCCAATATCAAATCCTCGAAATACTCATCGATCATGGCACACATTCTCAAGTTTGAATATGAAAGTGCTGTTAGTATCAGAATATTTGATAGGCCTTCAAAAGCTGACAGGAGTATGGCTCTGAGAGATGCTTATGATGAGCTGGCAGAATACTTCGAACTTCAGGACAGGTATGATGTGCTTGAGAAAAAGATTGCAGAGCTCAGAAATATATCCCGCTCTTATTCCACTCAGCATTTCTGGAAGCAGGAAAGAAGACTGCTGCTTTTTGAGATTTTCCTTCTCGCTCTCTTCCCCCTTTCCTATTTAGTACATGATTTTCTCCGGGAAAACGGGATTGAGCATGTGTGGAAGATATTTGTTAACTGATTTGTTACACAAACGTAATATATTTTTATAGCAAATAGTGGTACAATATAATTGCCACAGCCAATAATACTAATTTTTCATTTTTGTTCCTCCTTTTAATATAGACTATGGCTGATTTTATATTATTTTCTAAAGCACTTATATTATCGGTATTATTATTAAATATTTATCAAGTGCTTTATTTTTTTGTCCAGATGCATATGTAAGAAAATAGGATGCTAAAAGGTGCCCATCAAGGTGAAAATGAAGGTGCCAAAAAATACTGCTCTCCTTGAGTCAAAATAGGTTGATAAGATTCGGTTTATTGAGTATAATAGGTAGGTAACCGCTTCATAAGAAGCGAAATCAGTTCACTCTTTGGTCGTGCTAGACGGGGAGGTAGCGGTGCCCTGTACCTGCAATCCGCTGCAGCAGGGTTGAATCCCTGTTCAAGGCTTTATTTTTGTAGAGTCTGCTCCATGCAAGTGGTGATGATAATTGGGTCTTGCGCAACGAAAGCCTGTGAACCCCGCCAGGTCCGGAAGGAAGCAACGGTAAGCAGTAACTTGCGTGTGCCGCGAGGTTGCCTGGTTAGAGCTAACTACATGGGTTACGTCTGTAGGAGTAAGTCGACAACAGGTGCACGGCCAATTAAATTTTTATGAAGGGGACATACCGGAAACTGCGGAATGTCCCCTTCTGATTATTCCTATCACGATTTTATTCAAATTCATGATATAATATCCTCATGGCTGAGGATATTATGGCAAGACAGGGTCCTGTTCTCTGTCTCCAAAACGCTGACATATACACGGATATAACTTGGGACAAAGACCATACCCTATCTCACGGAGGTGGATGAACGATGGCATATATTGCTTTATATAGAGAATGGCGACCGACCCTTTTTGAAGAGGTGGTAGAACAAGAGCATGTTGTAAAGACTCTGCGTTACAGTGTCAGTACCGGCAGAATTGCTCATGCCTATCTATTTTGCGGTACAAGAGGTACTGGTAAAACCACCATGGCACATATACTTTCCAGGGCAATCAACTGCCTCCACCCCAACAACGGAGACCCGTGCAACCAATGTGAGGTATGCCGTGAAATTCTTGCAGGAAGCTGTGTGGACGTTCTCGAAATAGATGCCGCCTCCAATAACAGTGTCGACAATGTCCGTTCCATACGGGACGAAGTGATCTATGCTCCGACCAAGGCTAAATACAAGGTTTATATCATTGATGAAGTCCATATGCTTTCCACCGGCGCCTTTAATGCGTTGCTCAAGACTCTTGAGGAACCGCCGGAGCATGTTGTTTTCATATTAGCCACTACTGAACCTCACAAGCTTCCAGCTACCATCCTGTCCCGCTGTCAGCGCTTCGATTTCAGACGTATTTCCCAGGATAGCATTGTAAAACAGCTGGACAAAATTGCATCAGCTAACCATACGAACCTTGAATCGAATGCTGCCAGACTTATTGCACGTATGGCCGATGGTGCCATGAGAGATGCGATCAGTCTGCTGGACCAATGCATCTCACTGGGAAGTAGCAATATCAAATATGATGATGTTTTATCCGTAATTGGTATTGTTAATGACACGTTCATGACAGAGTTTGTTGAAAGTATGCTGGATAAAAGAATTCCATCAATCCTTGAGAATATTGGACGGTTGGTCATGGACGGACGCGATATCGCACATTTTGTGTCCGATTTGGTTCTGTATTTCAGAAATATGCTCATCTGCAAAGCCACTAATGGCCAATGTGACACTCTGATCGAGGTGCCGGCCGCTGTCCTGGAAATCATGAAAAAGCAATCAACCGCTATTTCGCAGGATGAACTCATTTACCAGGTAAAGGAACTCTCCGCTCTGGAATCGGGCTTAAAATGGGCCTCAAATCCGAGAGTAATGCTTGAAGTTACTTTGATTAAGCTGTTCGGAAACAGCAGCCCTGTTGACGCCGACATATCCGTAAGGCTGGCAGCGCTGGAAAGCAAGCTAGCCGGAATCAATTTCCAGTCCGGTATACATTCCGTGATACAGCAAAACCATATAACTGCGTCAAATGGCACTCCTGCTGTGATTAATGAAGTTACTCCATTTACCCAACCCGATCATTTTTCATCGGAGGCGACCCTCTATGGAAACAATGCCCCGAATACTTCATCAAGTTCAGACGCAGTTACAGGCCCAACAGCAGTACTTTCCACTAACACCGATCCTGCTCCTTCACCGAAAGCTGCAGAATTCCAGCAATGGCCGAAAATAATGGATCACCTGAAAAGCATGGGCAAACGGACGATTCATTCTCTGCTGCTCAATGCAAAAGCGATATTACTGGATAACAATAGTATCGGACTGGTTTTCACAGCAAAGGAAGCTTTTTTGAAGATTCAGGTTTCAAAGCCGGAACATCTGGAATTAATCGCAGAAGCTGCTTTAAAAATAACAGGGCGTGAGATGCAGATAAAATGCCTTGATGAGGAGAGTCTGAATAAGACCCCGGCTAAAGCAAAGCCGTCAGAAAAAGACGAGTTGGTGGAAAAAGCACGCAGCATAGCAGACAAGGCAGGACTTCCGCTGGAGATTATTGACGAGTAGAGGGGCGTATTTTGCCTATGAAAAATATAAAAAACGGGATAATAAACCCCAGAAGAACATTCAAAAATACGAAAATTTTATTTGAAACCTCTTCAAGCTCAAACCGGTTCCTTGCAATACCAAGGGTAAGCGTATAGGTAATAAGTATAATGGGACTTGCCATTGTTTTGGTTCCTGAAAGGCGAAACAACGTTTTTATAATGTTGAGAATAATATATGCCAAAGTAGAAATGATAACGCAATCTGCTGCAACCCATACTGAAAGTGTAACAGACTCCAGCCGTTCCAGTGTTTTCAGGATGGAGATATCTTTGATTGTCAGAAAATAAGGAAGTGGGACACGTTCTGCCAACGAACTGCTTAATGTCCCTACGGTTGTGACAATGATCAATACACCAACAACTGCAACAAACAACGTTGATTTTAATCCCAGAGACTTTATATTTTCCTTATCATTGACCTTATCAGCAAAGAAAAACATGAACAAAAGGTAGCTCCAAATTGATAAAATAACAGGAATCGTTTTTACTACCGGTAAGATATCCAGGTAACTGATCGGAGTCAGATATAACAATTTCACGTTAGAAAATGACAATATAATACTTACTCCAAAAATAATCATGAAAATAGCAAAAATAAACTCGGTAAACCTGGCTAAAGATACTAATCCACCTCGCACAACATAAAAAACAAATATCAGCATAACTAAAATGAAAAACTGAATACTTGAATCCGGTAGTATGGATGATACAATCCGTTCTGCATAATACCTGGTGTATAATGCCAGCAAGAGGATGAACGAGATCAGATAGATTCCCATAACAAGATACCCTGGTATTCTTCCGAGAATATTGATATATACATCTGTCAGATTCTGATCATTACCTTTTTTAAAAAATGACTGGATAATCAATACCATGATAACAAGGCCCAAAACTGAGGCAATGGGCGAAAGCCAGGCAGCCTGTTTTGCCGTTCTTGCCGTAAGAGATGGAAAAATCCTTATGGCAGGAGAGAATGTACACATAATAAATAGTAGCATAAGCTGATGGGTAGATATTTTTTCGTGTCCTGTTATCATCATTTCATCCCTTCAGGTTAAATAACCGGAGTAACAAATCTGCCACACTTGTTTTGAACATCGTCATCTTATACCAAACGCCCAGGCCTATTGCAAGCAGCATATATACTGTATATACAACGATTTCTCTTGTCTGGCCCTTTTTTTTCAACTCTCTCATGTCAAAGATGGAAAGTGCAATTGCAGCAATCAGGATCATTGTAATGCTCATAGTTAAACCCCTGCCCTGTAGCCATTTGGTTCCCGTATATCATAGGTTCTGTTGATGTGGGATTCCACCTCGATTTCAATGTCAAGCTCCTGGAATAGTTCATTCCACCGATCCTTCATCCTTTCCCATAAAACCGGATGCTTCTGATGTACCGCTTTTCCTATCCCCAGAAAATCTGCGTTTAATTTTTGGGCAAGTTTCACACTGCTTTCCATTTCCTTTTTTACAACCTCCGACTGCTGCTGCTCCAAGTATTTCAATGAATCCTCCTTAAAAATGTCCCGCTTCGTATGGACCTCATCAATATTGGCTTCTATCCGGCTGATAATTCTGACCCCCACCAGCTGACCGTTCTCTTCTCTGGGAATGATCTTTGTCCGCACTCTCATAATTTCCATACCGACATTTTCTCCATCCCGGTCGGTTATATCGATTGAAGCTTTGTACCCTTCATTCTTTATAAAGTTGTACCC
The DNA here is from genome assembly GCA_023435925.1 of Bacillota bacterium. GTDB lineage: Bacteria > Bacillota > Clostridia > Acetivibrionales > DTU013 > JAEZLF01. The sequence continues at coordinate 6,284 of JAEZLF010000268.1, read as the reverse complement.
TCTGGAATCAGACTGATTCATATAGCCAACCAGCTTAAAATCCTTAATAACGGCATATCCTTCAACTCTTACGCCTTTTGTAAGCGGATGCTGCGTCCCTTTTGCTTTCGTAAGTTCTCCGTCCAAAGAGAGCATTGGGACAGCTATTCCAAATATTCTGTTTTCGTCCAGCTCAATCATAAGCTGTAATACTTGCAGACTGCCTGATGTCGCTAAATATTCTGTATTCTCTGAAAGACTCTCCAAAAAATCCGCTATAAAGAAGCCTGGCAAATTACTTTTCTCTAGAATGTCACCCGCTTGCCCATAAATAATGTATACTTCAGAATTCGGACGTAAGTCATGATCACGGGCGAAAAAATCCAGATATTTTACAATATCCTCTTTTGCCGCATCCTCTCCAATCAGGTAATAGCTGCTATGCCCCCAGAAAACATGTTTATTGGTATAGGTTTGGAAGTGTCTGACTGCAGCCTGCACCGTTTTTTCCATTGCAGACAGGACAATGACCTGTTCATTGCCTCCGCCTGCTTCACCTGTCCCGCTCTGGCCACCGCCACCAGCTGCTTTCTGGCTGGTTACAGTAACCTTAATATGATTAGGGACTTCACTTTTATCCACAGCAATCACTCGAATCAGATTCAGTTCATCTATTTCTTTTCTCAAAGGAAAAGGCTGTCCATCACTGCATCCGGTTAACAGCAATATCAAAAGCATTATGACCGTAATCTTTTTTTTCATGCTTCAATCCTATCTCTGACGTTTCTTATTTATTGTTCTTGAGTCCATTGGCCTTTTCTTTTCAAGAAAATGTGGAAGTCGAATAAATGTATTGTTAAATAACTCTTTGCTGTCACCACCCACATACGGACTTAAGTATGGCACCCCGAAGCTTTCCATTCCGGCCAGCTTATAACACATTAGCAGCATTCCAAAGGTTAAACCAAAGAGCCCGGCGATTGCCGAGAATAGTACCAGAAGCAGCCGCCAAAGCCTTATAGCATTTGAAAAGTCCTGGTTCGGCATCGTAAATCCGCAAATGCCGGTCAGCGCAATAACGACGATAACCGCAGGCGACAGAAATTTTGCAGCCACAGCGGCCTGACCCACTACTACAGCCCCGACAATAGAAACAGACTGGCCAATTGTCTTGGGCAGCCGGAGTCCTGCCTCGATCAGCAGTTCAAATGCAATCAGCATGAAAATTATCTCGGCAAAAGTGGGAAAGGGCACTCCCTCTTTGCTTTTAATTATAGATAAAGCAAGCTTCGTCGGTATCATCTCCTGATGAAAGGTAGTAATTGCAATATAGAAGGCCGGGATTACAAGGGAGGCTAAATAAGATCCATAGCGAATCAAACGTATTACAGAAGCCGCAAAGTAGTTATTCGCTTCATCCTCCGGAGCCCGCAAAAACATGTAAAAGACAGCCGGTATGATGTAGGCTATAGGCATCCCGTCAATAAAAAGGCCGACCCTTCCCTCCAAGACATGCCGGCAAAGCTTATCTGACCGTTCTGTATACATAACCTGAGGAAATACAGACCATTTATCATCTACGATATATTCTTCAACGTATCCTGAAATAATTGCTCCGTCTATATGGATGGTGTCAATGCGTTTCATGACCTCATCAATCAGCTTCGGATTTGTCAGTCCCTCGATATATACCACAGCGATCCCTGTCAGAGTCTGCACCCCAACCTTTGTTTCCTTGATCCGCAGATTTTGTGTCCTGATTTTCCTTCTGATTAATGAGGTATTAACCCGCAGCACTTCAACAAAGGCGTCCTTCGCTCCTTTTATGATATTTTCACCGGTTGGTTCTGTTATGGGACGCTTCTCAAATCCTTTAATATCAAAGGTGACTGCCTTTTGCTCACTATTAAATACCAAAGCGACAGACCCATCCAGGATATCCTCAATGCATTCATCTATTTTGTTTCTGACAACTGCTGCCTTATGATATAATGCGCCGCTGATAATTTTTTCAATAATGTCCTGTTCTTTTCCTGGCTGGCTTAAAATACTCTCCTGAAGTAGTGGCTTGAGTATATCATCATCTACACTTTTGCTGTCAACCAGACCATCAACAAATATGGCAGTAACGGGAAGCTCCTTTTTTCCATTCACCAGAAGCTGACGAATCATAATGTCACTGCTGTCTCCAATTTGATTATTAATATTTTCAACTGTAAGAGCGAGCCCGTCCAGTTCAGGTTTTTCCTCATACAGAACCGGCTGTCCGTTTTTCTTACGCTTATAGCGCCTTAACACCTGTACAGTCCCCCTTTCCGTGTACAATCATACTATCTGATATTATCTGCAAAAAAACGATTCGTAATCGTACGGTTTCCAAAATTAGTCCAAAATCATATGACATCTTGCGTGTTGGCCCTTGAATGAAACAGCTCAATTAAAGTATAATGGTAAATATCAATTGAACATTAAGGATATTCAGGAGGAGTACAAATGGCTAAAGGTGGTTTTCCGGGCGGATTTGGCGGCAATATGAATAATCTCATGAAGCAGGCTCAAAAGATGCAGAAGGACATGGAGAAGATGCAGGCAGAGCTTCAGGATAAGGAAGTCGAAGCGACAGCCGGAGGGGGGGCAATCAAAGTCATTGCCACCGGCAAAAAGCAGCTGAAAGAGATTATAATCAATCGGGATGTAGTCGATCCGGACGATGTGGAAATGTTGCAGGATCTTGTGCTTGCTGCCGTTAATGAGGCTCTTCGCATGGCCGATGAAATGGTCAACGGCGAAATGTCGAAAATAACCGGCGGTATGGGCGGACTTGGTGGTATGTTCTGATATGAGTAGCTTCTACGCTCCACCCGTTGCTAAACTGATTGAGGAATTTGAGAAGCTTCCGGGCATTGGTCATAAGACCGCCCAGAGGCTTGCTTTTCATGTGCTGAATCTTCCGATAGAAAAGGCGGAAAACCTTGCAAATGCCATCCGGGATGCCAAGGCCAAGACCCGCTACTGCTCCGTATGCAGCAATCTTACAGAATCGGATCCCTGCTCTATATGCAGCAGTGCAAACCGGGATCAGGGAATCATCTGTGTAGTTGAGAATCCCAGAGATGTTGTGGCAATGGAAAGGATACGCGAGTTTAAAGGACTTTACCATGTCCTTCAAGGTGTCATTTCGCCTATGGAGGGCATCGGCCCCGAAGATATACGGATCAAGGAACTCCTGTACAGGATACGTGAAAATGATATCCGAGAGGTTATCCTTGCCACAAACCCAAATGTTGAAGGCGAAGCTACAGCCATGTACATATCAAAGCTGCTCAAGCCTGTAGGTATCAAAACTTCACGGATTGCTTACGGTATTCCTGTCGGAGGCGATCTGGAGTATGCGGACGAAATGACACTGGCTAAGGCACTGGAAGGCCGCCGTGAGATTTAGTACAAATCATCGGTATAAGTAACTTCAGGATATCTTTTTTTCCTGTAATATTTTTTGCTTCTTTTCTGTGACATAGAGTCTGAAATTCAGTTTTTCCTGTTCAAAACGCAATGATTGGATTTCATTGGACATCTGTTTTATTTTATATCTGTGAATAACGAAGTGGATTAATGTGAAAAAGCAACAAACAATCATAAAAATATAGAGTGTAATATCCAAACAAAAATCCCTTCTTTCTCTTTTGTAAGCCTCCTAGAAATTTTAACACATAGTGAGGCATATAGTCCCGAATCCAGTACGAATTAACCACACAAGATAGTTCTATGGTCCTATGTCCTCTGTTTATGTTTCCCTTTCTCTGTAATCATTTGAACGTCTCAGCTCAAAATATAAATTTTTTTAAAAATTTTAAGACATTATTTAGACCCTTGCGTATATTTAAGTGTATGCTTAATATAATTAATATCGTAATTAATTTTTTTAAGCAATGTCGATGATGTACCTTGACAATTGAGCACTACAATAATAGTATATATTACAGGATAGTTCATATAATGAAAGGCAATATTAATTATATTAATTATATTAATTTGATCGTAATATATCTTTATATAAAAACAAAGGAGTACAACTATGCCTAGAGAAGCATTGGGAAAATGCCCGGTCTGCGGGCAAAATACAGAGGTGACGGCTATCAGCTGTAATGATTGCGGCACCAGAATAGAAGGTCATTTCCAGCTCTGCAGATTCTGCAGACTGACCGGGGAACAGAAATCTTTTATTGAAACCTTTGTCAAGTGCAGAGGAAACATTAAGGAAGTGGAAAAAGAACTCGGAATCTCCTACCCCACCGTTAAGAACAGACTGGAAGATGCCGCAAATGCTTTGGGCTATAGCAATACTCCGGATTACATCTACAGTGATACAGAAGCATCCAGCCGCAGGAAGGAAGTACTGGATCGACTCGAAAACGGAGAACTGACTGTAGAGGATGCTCTGGATCTACTTAGGGAATAAACAAAATAAATTATTCAATTAAAAAATTTCAGGAGGTAAGAACATGTCAATCAGTGAAGAAAGAATGATGATACTCAAGATGCTCCAAGAAGGAAGAATCAACAGTGATGAGGCTGCAAAGCTTCTCGAGGCACTGGAAAACAACCAGAAGCAGACCACCGGGAACGCAGGATATGCCGGAGGTTGCAATACACACAGACAATACCGGGCACCCCAGCATAACTATTATGATGAGGTAGCAAGATTCCGTGAAAGAATCAACGAGTGGAAGCGCGACATATCTAAAAACTACAATCAGAAGGATTTCGACAAAATGGTTGATGAGTTTAGCTCAAAGGCTGAGAAGGTTGGCAAGGAAGTTGCCACAGTGACATTTGGTGTAGTAGATAAGGTAGTTGACTTTGTAGGAAGCTTCGTTGACACAGGCGCTTTCAATATTTTCGGTAACTGTGTGGTGGTTGAGAAAGAATATGAAGCAGCAGCCGTTGAAGGTGCAGACCTTATTCTCCAGGCAACAAATGGCCCGATCACAGTGAAGAAGCACCAGGAAGACAAGATACTGATCAAGGCAAAAATACGCACTCCACAGGCTAATGCAGAAGAAGCTCTTGCATTCACCAACGAGAGCAATCTTGTTTCTCTGAAGCTGGCAAAGCCGGATACCTTCAATCTGAGTGTTTCCTATGAAGTCTATGTTCCGGCCGTAAAATTCAACAAGCTAACCCTTGAAACGAAGAACAGTAAAATATCCGTTGAAGATACTCTTTCAGAGGAATTCACCAGCATTACCAGAAATGGCGCCATCGATCTGATGGGTGTAAACAGCAGCAAGGTTAACGTTGGAACAAAGAATGCCAAGGTTTTTCTCAACTACTTAATCGGTAGAGATATTACCATCAACACTATGAACGCGATGGTCGATATGAAAAATATCAAAACCGTGAAGCTCGATGCCGGCACAACCAATGGAAAAATTCTGCTGGAAAATCTTCAAGCCTATGACAACGCTGCACAAATCGAACTATCCCTCAAAACAAAGAATGCGGATATAAAGGCAAACATGAATGATACTGAGGATAAGGGATATATGGTCAGAGCCCGCACCAGCAACGGTGGTATCAACCTGCTGATCCCAAATTTATTATACCGCAACGCTTCCCTGACAAACGGTCCAAGTAAGCAGGCTGACGCCGAAACAGAGAACTTTGCGAATGCTGCTCAAAAGGTCAATATCATCGCAGAGACAATGAATGGTTATATAGAAATAATCAAATAAGCGGAAGATTGAGACATTATTCAAAGGAAGCGAGCTTGTACAGTGAATCGTACAGGTTCGCTTTCTTTCTAACCGTTTGACTTTGGTTCTCTTTTTCTGCCTTCTTTGTATTTAAGCTTCAGCAGTTCCGCATATTCTTCTACCTGTCTGATTGCATCGTCAGGCAGACTGGAAACATCAATGTACCTGAAGCTCTCTGCAGAGTTTGGCCCAGGATTGCTTCCCGTATAATGTTCGGATCGGCCAAGGAGATAGTCAACTGACGTTTCATAGATATCGGCAAAAGTTTTTAGCGCGTCAGGATCCGGTGAACTGACATTGTTCTCATAATTCGAGATTGTCTTATTGTGAATGCCGGTTTTTTTCGACACTTCTTTTTGTGTCAGGCTCTTTGCTTCTCGTGCATTTCTAAGGCTTTCTCCTAACGTCTTCAAGATCATCCCTCCGTTCATTTATTATAAAGCATCACCAAGCGCGCAAAAGCATATTCCCAAAATATTTGACATTTGTCTTGACGTCCCATATTGTGAGACTTATAATCATTAGAAGTAAGGGGTGATATACATTGGA
>JAEZLF010000262.1 GCA_023435925.1 Bacillota bacterium | reverse complement strand
GATACTTCATTGTCATAAATATTTTACCACGAAAGGTGCAAAATAAAAGAAACCGCAGTAACGGAGGTTTCTCATGGATGAATTGCTTCAAAGCCTGATGCTGCATATTACTCAGCTGATTCAGGTGCTTGTATTTGTTGCAGGCTGCTATTATTTTGGCATATCCATATTTGGATGGAAGAAAAGAAAAAGCGAAAGTGCCAAAGAGTGTCAGCCTAGCAAAAGATTTGCCCTTGTCATTGCCGCTCACAATGAAGAGCTGGTGATCGGCCATGTCATCGACAGTCTGATGAATCAAAATTACCCTAAAGATCTATTTGATATTTTTGTTGTCGCAGATAACTGCACCGACAGAACTGCTGCGATTGCCCGACGGCATGGGGCGATTGTATATAAGCGGTTTGATACGCAAAAGAGAGGAAAAGGCCACGCACTGGAATGGATTTTTATACAAATATATGAAATGAGCAAAAAATATGATGTCATCAGCGTTTTTGATGCCGACAATCTGGTCTCCTCCAATTATTTATATGAGATGAATAAGCAGCTTTGCAAAGGACATAACGTGGTTCAAGGCTATATTGACAGTAAAAACCCCTATGACTCCTGGATCACCAGTTCCTACTCCATCGCCTTCTGGCTGTCCAACCGCATATTCCAGCTGCCTCGTTATTATCTCGGGCTCTGCTGTGGATTGTGCGGAACAGGTTTCTGTATCGATATCTCCGTTCTCAGAAAAATTGGCTGGGGTGCCACATGTCTCACTGAGGATCTGGAATTCACCATGAAGCTGGCGCTAAACGGTATGAAGGTCGCTTGGGCCCATGATGCCGTTGTTTATGATGAGAAACCTTTGACGCTTAAACAATCCTGGCACCAGAGGAAAAGATGGATGCAGGGCCACGCCGACTGCGCCGCGAGATTTTTAGCACCTCTTTTCAAAAAAGCCTTCCGGGAAAACGATTTAATCGCATTTGACTGTGCTGTCTATTTATTTCAGCCGATCCGTTTCGTATTTATCGGATTGATCTCCGTCATGCTCTGGATACAGACTTTTTATCCGGAGGCACCTTTTTATACCATGCAATATGTATTTCCAACGGCCATCTGGTATGTTTTTGTTGTACTTCAGTTTTTATACGGACCTCTGGTGGTACTTGCAGAGAACCGGTTTGATTTCCGCGTGCTATGGGGCTTTATTGTATATCCCTTTTACTGTCTGACCTGGGTGCCAATTACCATACAGGGCTTCCTCAGCAAAGATAATAAGGTTTGGAACCATACCCAGCACACCCGGGAGATTACCATTGAAGAGCTGGAGAAAGCCCAAAACCCTCTGAAGCCTAATGAAGCTTCCAGATACCAGTGACGCCTCCCAGTTAACCTTACCGTTTTTATGATATCTCTTACACAAAATTAGTGTTTCATTGTTTCTCGCACAGTTTTTCGTGGTATTAAATTGAAATATACACTCACAAGGGCAATGTTATTCTGATTTTATTTTTTATGAATAGAGAGAAGTGGTAATAATGACGGTTTTATCTGCATTGTCGCTGTTTGCAGTTCTTTTTTATGTGAACGCAGGCTTTTTTATATACAAAGCAAAGACCCACTCTCAGCTGAACAGAATGTTCCTGTTTTGGTGTATGAGTATGGCTGTCTGGTCCTTTGGGTATTCTTTTGTGTATGTCACATCGGATTCTCAGCATATTTGGATGAAGCTTTCTGCATTTGGCTGGTGCTTTTTTGGCGCCTTTGCGTTGAATTGGGTATTGCTATTTGCCGAAAGCCCATTGATCCGTAATCGGGTTTTCAACATTGCATTATATCTACCAGGAGCTGCCTTCCTGTACATGAGTGTTTTCTTGTTCGGCCCCGGTAAAACCTTGCCCACGTGGACGGTAAATCTGTTCTATACCGGTAATTTTATATACAATTTCAGCTATACTTTATTGTGTATCATTATTATATTTGTATGGGGATTTCAGAACAGGGACAGTCACAAAAAAGTAAAGCAGGCGAAAATTCTTTTCCTTGCAAGCATCAGTCCCTTTTTGCTGAACCTGCTTACACAGACCATCCTGCCCCGATTCGGAGTGGACATTCTTCCGCCGATAGGACACTTATACTCCTTGATTATGCTATATGGCGTTTTTTATGCAATAAGGCATTACCGTCTGTTCAATGTATCTCCTCAAATCCTGAATGATTTAATTTTTTCGGAAATGATGGATCTGGCTATTTTGCTTTCTACAGAAAGGCAAATTCAGAGAATAAGCGCAAGTACCAGCATGCTCCTGGGGTACTCAGAGGGTGAACTTTTTGATAAGCCTATCACCGCAATTATTGATGATAAAAGTTTTATAGAAGATATTTTCTCTGAGGGAAAAAGACACGCCGCCTGTAGATATACAGAGATCCAATGCCGCACCAAGACGGGGGATTTCCTGCCGGTCAGTATTTCCTGCATTCCGTTAGTCATCAGCAAGGCCAATGAACCCGACGGAATTTTCCTGCTGGGGCATGACGTAAGAACTACAAAGCTACTGGAGAAGCAGGTTGAAGAACATAAAATAACGATGGAAAAGCTTAAACAAAGTGATAAGCTTTTTAAAGATATTTTTTATAAGAACTCTGCGGTCATGTACATACTGGACTGCGAAACGCTTGAAATTATAGATGCGAATAGTGCTGCAAGAAAGTTCTACGGCTATTCCAAAGAAGATTTCAAGCATAAGCATATCATGGACCTCAATGGTCTTTCCGAAGCGAAGATGAAAGATATTATCAACTCTCTGGATGAAGAAAATAATATCCTTCATATCAAACACATGGCAGCCGGCGGGCAATGGAGAGATGTTGAAATCCATACTACTCCGATGATGATGAATGGAAGAAAAATGCTGATTTCCATTGTTACAGATGTCACCGACCGAAAAAGGGCTGAAGAGCAAATATTTTACCTGGCATATCATGACGCTCTGACCGGACTTGCCAACAGAAAACACTTTTACGAGAAACTTCATCTTGAGATGGAAAGAACACTGCGAAAAAAGGAAAAGGCAGCGGTTTTATTTCTGGACCTGGACGGCTTTAAGATGATTAACGATAATTATGGTCACGAGGCAGGCGACACCCTTTTGATTGAGGTTGCAAACAGGCTGAAGAAAATATTGAGAGAAACCGATACAGTAGCCCGTATGGGTGGAGATGAATTCACACTGCTTATTACAGATATTTCCGGCCGGGATGCGGCAGAAGCTGTAGCAAAGAAGATACTGGATATGTTGGATGTACCCATCTCATTAGGAGAAATATCGGTCTATATACCTGCCAGTATCGGCATCAGTATATTCCCTGATGATGGCGGTGATATCAATCAACTCATGAATAAGGCAGATAATGAAATGTATGTTGTGAAAAAGAGGAAAAAAGAGACGCCTCTGCTTTAAAAACAGAAACGCCCCAATTATCTTTGCTTACCCTCATTTCGTATACTTCAAAGACTCTGTACCAAAGATGCCTGCTCTGATTTTTTCACATGAAACTCAAGCTTATCCTCTATTAACTCCACCACTACAGTGTCCCCCGGCTTCACATTGCCTTCCAGCATATATTCAGCCAGTTTGTCCTCGATCATACTCTGAATGGACCTTCTCAACGGCCTTGCACCAAAAACAGGGTCAAACCCTTTCTTAGCCAGATGGCTTTTCACTGCGTCACTGATCTCAAGGTTGATGGAGTTCTGCTTCAGTCTGTCAACAAGCACCTGCAGCATGATCCCCACAATGCTTTTGATATTCTCCTCATCCAGCGGGTGGAAAACAATAATATCATCCACCCTGTTCAGGAACTCCGGCCTGAAGGTCTTTTTCAACTCGCCCATGACGTTACTCTTCATATCTTCATAGTTTCTGGCCGTATCATCTCCTGTAACGAATCCCAGCCTCTTCGGTTCGGTAATCAGCCTGCCGCCGATGTTGGAGGTCATAATAATGATCGTATTTCTGAAATCTACCAGCCTTCCCTGTGAATCTGTCAGTCTGCCATCTTCCAATATCTGAAGCAGGATGTTGAAAACATCCGGATGTGCTTTCTCGATTTCATCAAATAACAGAACCGAATAGGGCTTTCTTCTGACCTTTTCAGTCAGCTGTCCCCCTTCCTCATAGCCTACGTATCCCGGAGGTGAGCCTACCAGTCTGGAAACTGTGAACTTCTCCATGTACTCGGACATATCAATACGGATCATGGCTTTCTCATCGCCGAACATAGCTTCAGCCAATGCTTTACTCAGCTCTGTCTTTCCAACGCCTGTTGGCCCGAGGAAAATAAACGAGCCGGTAGGCCGTTTCGGATCCTTCAGTCCAACCCTTCCTCTTCGGATTGCTTTTGAAACGGCTTTTACCGCTTCATCCTGTCCAATAACCCGCTTGTGGAGCTCTTCCTCCAGCTTAATCAGCCGTTCGGATTCCTCCTGCGCAAGACGCTTAACCGGTATGCCTGTCCAGCTGGCTACGATATCCCCTATTTCCTCTTCCGTTACCGTATCCGTTCTTGTCTGATTCTTCTGATGCCAATCACCTTTTATTTTATCATGCTCAGCTTTAAGCTTCTGTTCCTGGTCCCGGATCCCCGCAGCTTTCTCAAATTCCTGAGACCGGATGGCATCTTCCTTCTCCTTGCCAAGTCTCTCGATCTCCTCCTCCAGCTTTTTCACATCAGGCGGCGCTGTAAAAGCCTTCAGACGGACTCTTGATGCCGCTTCATCAATGAGGTCTATCGCTTTATCTGGCAGGAATCTGTCCTGAATATACCGGTCAGAAAGCCTGACTGCCGCTTCCAGTGCATCATCCGTAATCTTGACCCCGTGATGAGCTTCATATTTATCACGGATACCCCTTAATATTTCTACTGCTTCCTCTTTCGTAGGCTCTCCCACTGTAATGGGCTGGAATCTGCGCTCAAGGGCAGCATCCTTTTCAACATGTTTACGGTATTCATTAATGGTCGTCGCCCCAATAACCTGAATCTCACCTCTTGCCAGCGCAGGCTTGAGTATATTGGATGCGTCGATTGCACCTTCAGCAGCTCCCGCACCGATGATGGTATGCATTTCATCAATGAACAAAATTACATTACCGGCCTTCCGCACTTCCTCCATGGCTTTTTTCAATCTTTCCTCAAATTCACCGCGATATTTTGCACCGGCAACCATTGATGACAAGTCCAACGTTACCACTCGCTTATCCCTCAGCATTTCCGGAATATTGCCTGCGGAAATTTTTTGTGCAAGCCCTTCAGCAATTGCTGTCTTACCAACTCCGGGTTCACCGATGAGGCACGGATTGTTCTTTGTCCTTCTACTGAGTATTTGTATCACTCTCTCAATTTCCTTGTCACGTCCTACAATTGGGTCAAACTTGGCCTCTCTGGCCATTTCTGTCAAATCTCTGCCAAACTGGTTCAATGTTGGCGTATTGCTTTCACCCGAAACATTTTTAGGTTCTCCCCTGGCACCAGGTGTATCTTCTGTAAGCATCTTAATAATGTCATTAAACAGCTTCTGAGGGTCAACACCCAGGTCCATCAGTATCCGGACCGCTACGCTTTCCCCTTCCCGCATAATCGCAAGAAGCATATGTTCTGTCCCAATATAATTGTGTCCGAGTCTTCTGGCTTCTTTCAGGCTCAGCTCCAACACCCTTTTCGTTCTCGGAGTGAAATCCAATGGCTGTTGTCCGTCATTGTCCCCTCTGCCGATCAATTCATCAATCTCTTTGAGAATCTTCTCTTCTGTGACGCCTTGCCCCTGCATTACTCTAGCCGCTACGCCGGTACCCTCTTTCACAAGACCTAGCAGCAGATGCTCTGTCCCCACATAATTATGTCCGAGCTGCATCGCAATCTCTTGTGAAAGGTTTATAGCCTTTTCAGCCTTCTCAGTAAATCTTCCATACATTTTTCATCACTCCATTCTGTTACTTTATACTGCTTTTGAGCTTTTGCCTGATAAGCTCTGCGCGCTTTTGGTCTCTCACATCCGGTGATAATTGCTCTCCATTGAGTTTTTGCAAATACGCCGGCTGTACCATCAGCATCATCTCATTAAAGTCCTCCAGCTCCATCCCGGTATACATCCCCGTTATAAGGCCCAGTCTCACATCGGATAATAGCTTCAGGCTCTCCTCTGCCGACATAATCCTGGCATTTAATAAAATACCAAGAGACCGAAATACCCTGTCTTCAAATCTCAGGGGATTCTGTTTGTAAAGCTCCGCTCTGAGCATCCTTTCCTGCTCTGTGATTTGCAGTGTGATTTTACCGATTCCATCAAGAATCTCCTCTTCCGATTGTCCAAGCGTGATCTGGTTGGATATCTGGAACATGTTGCCCGAAGCCTCGCTGTTCTCGCCGTATATTCCTCTGACCGCCACACCGATTTTGCTGCAGGTTTCAAGGATTCCTTTAATATAACCTGTCATGGATAACGCCGGCAGATGCAGCATGATTGACGCTCTGATTCCTGTACCAGTATTTGTGGGACAGCAGGTAAGATATCCGCTAATTCGGTCAAAAGCAAAGTCCAGCTTCTCCTCCAGATCCGTATCGATCTTATTGCAAAGCTTCCAGGCCTCCTCAATCTGTCTCCCGGGAAGAATACACTGAAGCCTCAGATGGTCTTCCTCATTGACCATAATACTAATTTTTCCGTCTTTGCTGAGTATAACTGCCCTATTGTTATCATGCTCTACAAATTCCGGACTGATCAAATGCTTTTCAACCAGCAGCTGCTTATCCATAGGGAGCATACTATGCATTTCAAGAAAGGAAAGCCCCCTCATATCAGTATCTCTGCTATCCGCTACCGCCTGCTTCACTCTTTCCATTATTTCTTTGCCCTGCATGCGACTTAGCCTGGGTGCAAAAGGATACGCTTCCAGGTTGCGGGCCAGCCTGATCCTGCTGCTTATAGCGACATCGGTCTCAGGTACGGTATTTGTTCCATCCTGCTTCATATTACACACCTCCGCACTGATTCCCGGCATTCTCCATATCCCGGATACGATCTCTCAGTTCAGCTGCTCTTTCATATTCCTCTGTGCTGATTGCTGCCGATAATTCTGCCCTTAGCTTTTCAAGTTCGTTGGTTGCATTTACACAACCGACCTTTTTTTCCGGTATCTTGCCTGTATGCTCAACATTCCCATGAATTCTTCGCAGTATCGGGCTCAGGTTCTCTCTGAAAGCCTTATAGCAATTTCCACAGCCCAACTTTCCGGTTTTTCTGAAGTCATTAAAGCTCATTCCACAAATGTCACATCGTACCTCCTCAGGCTGTTTCGCTTTCTGGACAGCGTCCGTATCCCCTCCAAAGCCGGGAAAGCCCCAAAGAAAAGCTCCCAGATTAAGCTGTGGGCTAAACCCCAGTTTCCCCTTCTCATTAGCACATTGTTCACAAAGAACCATTTCAACCTTATTTCCATTTATAATTTGAGTAAAGTGTACATTAGCTACATTCTTTTGGCATTGTTGACATAACATTTGCCTCACTCCCTACCTATTTCAAATTTACTCCAACGCTTATATCAAACTGAATCCTGTATAAGCCCACGCAGGTGGGCTGGTTATTCCGCTCCACTTCATCGCCTGCCAAAACATCCTGCTATACCTGCACGCCCAGCCTCTGTGTGGCGGCTGTTATCATTTTTACCCACTCATGCTCACCGCAAACATCTCCGGTAAGCATCAGGGCATCACCCGGCAATAAGCTTTATACAAGCAAGCTTGCAATCATATTTTTTAACATCGCTGCTCTTAATAAATCGCGGTCAGGCATCTGAATACTGCCTAGTACCTTGTCGCTGGTGGCAGCAATTAAAATCAGACCTTCTCTTTCACTGATAACCTCATAATCAACAAAATTCTTTATAAAAACCTCCGCAGATTGCTGCGATATACTCTCTCCCATTGAACTGAGGATATGCATCAAATAATTTCCCGGTCTGTTGATATTTACTCTTTTTATTCTGATATGTCCGCCGCCTCCGCGTCTGCTTTCAACATAATATCCCCGTTCGGTGGTGAACCGGGTATCTATCACATAGTTAATCTGCGAGGGTACGCAGTTGAAGTGATTTGCCAGTTCATTGCGCTGTATCTCAATCGCTCCGTCTGTATCATTGATCATTTGCTTCAAAAAAGCTTCGATAATATCACTCATTCTAGCCATATGCGTCCTCTCCCTTCATCGTAAATTGATTTTGACTATCTTTGACTTTCAAATACATTATAAAATACTCAACTCAGATATTCAAGCATTTTTTATTATTTTTATCTTACCGTAACCTTTTATTCATCTGTCCGAATATAAATATTTTCTTACTTTAAATCATTTCGTCTTCATTCATCGCCGACCTGAATAGGTAAGCGTCTTCCGAAGACATAGATAAAATCCCGGAAGACATGCTCTCCGGGATTTTCAGTAATTTCGTCTATACACTGTACCTATTCTTTTTTCTCTTCCGGATTTTCTTTTTTCACCTCAGCAACCGTAATCCTGCGCTTCTTCGGAATACGTCTGTAGATAAACACACCCAATAAAACGAACAGTCCGATCATGATTAATACCGGAATCGCCGCAATCACGAAAATCAGAAGGTCGCCTATGAATATCACAACACCCTCAAAACTAGACTTCAGGCTATCCAGCAGCTTTCCCCAATATGTCTCAGGATTTGGATCCTTCACTACATTTGGGTTCTTCTCATCTATGGTAATCGTAATGGTCGAAAGCTCAACAAGACTGCTCATTTTGTTCAGATTGCCAGTGAGGCTCTCTATTTCCTGCCGGATTTCAGTGAGTCTGCTCTCGGTCCTGAATATCTTATCAAGATCCTCCAGTTTTTGAAGATAGGCTTCCAATCTGCTCTGTTCCAGCTTTAGAAGTCTGAGTCTGGATTCCGTATCAACAAACCGGTCCGTTACATCCTGTCCGCTGATCGTTTCGTTTCTTACACTCCCTATGCCTTTCAGATTATTGAAAACAGAATCAAATTTTTCTTTGTACACCCGCAGTACGATTGTACCATGCTTTAGCAATTTGATTTTGCCGTCGACATAGATGTCGTTTGTAGTAACGTTGGATTCCTGAACAATGCCGATTCCATTAATAATCGTGTTAATCTGGTTGCGGGCTTCATCAAAATTATCGACTTCAATAGAAAGATTTGCACTGCGGATAATTTTTCTTTCGTTAAGAATCGCGTTGGATACATTCTCAAGCGTACTCCCGGTACCGGACAGCGATAGGGGACCTTCTTCCGATTTAGGTTTCTCTTCTGCCGAGGCCTCATCCGCTTTTGAAGTCACCGCCATCTCACCCGATCCGTAGTCGGCCTCCTGCTCATACATGGGCTCACCGAAGGCAGTATCAAGTTCGTTATACGCTTCTGAAGGAGCCGCTGCATAATTAGCTGCTGCAGAATTCTTCGAAGAACTACCGCAACCTGCAAAGGTTGCCATGATCAGCAGTACGGATACAAAAATCCCTAAAAACCTCTTAAACATATTTCCTTCCTCCTTTACCCTATCTATTTTTATGGGTTCTATGCATTTTGACGGATCGGTTTCACGAAAGTTCCATTTTTGTGATAACGACACTGGAAAAGGAAACTGGAGACGATAATTTCCCAAAAATAAAGGAGCCGCCTGTTACGCAGCTCCTTATTTACCAGGATCTCTATTTTATTCGTCGTCAGCCTCTTCAACCATGGTCTTCTTAGCTTCTTCAATGACCTTCTGTGCCACATTGGCAGGAGCCTCTTCATATCTGTCAAAGCTCTGTGTAAAGTAGCCTCTGCCTTGAGTCATGGATCTGAGGTCATTAGCATACTTGAACATCTCAGCTGAAGGCACGTCGGCTACAACCTGCTGCAAGCCACCTTCCTGCGGATTCATTCCCAGTATTCTGCCTCTTCTCTTATTGAGGTCACCAATGATATCGCCCATGTAGCTGTCCGGAATATATACCTCAACACGGCTTATCGGTTCCAGCAATACCGGATTTGCCATCGGCAGACCTTTTTTGTAAGCGAGACGCGCTGCAATCTTAAATGCCATTTCTGAAGAGTCAACATCGTGATAGGAACCGTCAACCAGCGTCGCCTTCAGGTTAACAACAGGGTATCCTGCCAGCACACCGTGCGGTATTGCTTCACGTAAGCCCTTCTCAACTGCCGGATGATATTGCTTCGGCACAGATCCGCCGAATATTTTCTCCTCGAACACAAGATCTTCCTCATCCCCATGCTCAAATTCCATCCAGACATGACCGTACTGCCCGTGTCCGCCAGACTGCTTCTTATGCTTTCCTTCGACCTTGACCTTCTTTTTGATGGTTTCTCTGTATGGAACCTTTGGGTCTATGAGATTAACGGAAACACCGAACTTCGCTTTAAGTTTGCTCACGATTACATCAAGGTGCTGCTCACCCACACCGGAAATAACAGTCTGATGTGTTTCAGCATTTACATTCACTTTGAAGGTAGGATCTTCATCCTGGAGCCTTGTAAGTCCTGAGTTGATTTTCTCTTCATCACCTTTTGCTTTTGGCTCGACTGCCAGAGACAGCGCCGGCTCCGGATATTCTATCTTCTCAAGAACTACCGGTTTGGCCTGATCGCATAAAGTATCATTTGTGTTTGTATATTGCAGCTTGGCAACTGCTCCGATGTCTCCGGCAATCAGCTTATCAACAGGCAGCTGCTTCTTGCCCCGGAGTGTAAATACCTGAGCCGTCTTTTCGGTTTTTTCTGTAGTTGAGTTAAATACAACCGAATCAGACTTAAATGTACCTGAATAAACTCTGAACATGGAGATTTTTCCAACGAAGGGGTCTGCTATGGTCTTAAAGACAAGCGCAGACATACTTTCATCCGGAGATGCCTTCAGTTCAACCACTGTATCAGTTCCGGCTTTCAATGCTTTGACAACCGGTTTGGATGCCGGTGATGGCAAGTATTCTATAATCGCATCCATGAGGGTTGTCACGCCTTGGTTCAGGAAGGCAGCACCACAGAATACAGGCACAATGGAACCATCTGCTATACCGATACGAAGTCCTGACTTAATGTCTTCCGCGGAAAATTCTTCTCCGCCGAAGAATTTTTCCATCAGCTCTTCGTTGGTCTCAGCAATCGCTTCATTAAGTGCATCTTTTATTTCTGATATCTTATCATTTAAACCGGCAGGAATTGCTGTATCAACCAGTTTATCCTTGTCGAATTTTTTCGCTGTCATACTTAAAACATCAACAAAACCAGTAAACTTCTCCCCTTCAATAATCGGGAGCTGAAATGCAATAACACCTTTGCCAAAGGTATTAATTAATTGGCCATAGACTTCAAAAAAGTTCGCATTTTCTTCATCCATTTTACTTACAAAAAACATTTTTGGAATTTTCTGTTCTTTTGCATAGGCCCAGGATTTTTCCGTACCAACTGCAACACCGCCTTTGGCAGGAAGAAGAATGATCGCACCGTCAGATACTCTGCTGCCTTGTTTGACCTCACCAACAAAGTCGAAGTAACCCGGTGTATCAATAATGTTGATTTTGCAATCTTTCCATTCACATGGAGCTATTGCTGTACTGAGAGTAATTTTTCTTTTAATTTCTTCGGGATCGTAATCCATGGTGGTAGTTCCATCATTGACCTTGCCGAACCTGTCCAACACGCCGGTGTTGAACAACATTGCTTCTGCCAGCGTCGTTTTTCCTGCCCCGCCATGTGACATCAGACACACGTTGCGGAGCTTTTCCACAGTATAATCTTTCATATGAATTCCCCCTTGTCATAAT
>JAEZLF010000184.1 GCA_023435925.1 Bacillota bacterium | reverse complement strand
TATGCGATTCTGTTTATAAGAACCGAAGTCTTTCCCGATCCGGCTCCGGCAAGGACCAGCAACGGCCCGTTTATATGAAATACAGCCTGTTTCTGCGGACCGTTGAGTCTCTTGAATTCGTTTTCCAGCAGTTTTTTTCTTAATTGAATGAAGTCTTGCCTGTTTTTATCTGTTATCATCCGATATGCCCCTATAAATTTAATGTTCTATTCGATAGAATGATTTTCTATCATTATACCCCGGCGCATAAATGAAAGCAAGATAAAGCAAACACTTGTTCTTCCTCCTGTTTTCTTGGAACAAAAGCAAAAAACAGCCGTCTAATCATTCGTATTTGACTTTATTGACTATTACTTCGGGAGGAATAAGAAATGAAAAAAATATTTATTATACTGATGATTGGTACCCTGTTACTGTCCGCCTGCACATCCACCGCTCCGGGCGCACAGAATGAGACCAATACAGGGACAGTGGCGGAAGAAACGACTAATGCCAACGCCGACACAGGAACGAATACAGGTTCAGAGCAACCGGAAGCCACCAACGCGGAGCCCGATACAAAGACGAAGGCAACCATATCGGATTACTTTCCCTTTACACCGGATGTACACATGAGGTACAAGGGTACCGGAAATGAATTTGCAGAATATGAGTCGTATGTAGATTATATCAGGGACAATAAAATGCAGGTAAGAGAGCTGAATGGCGGAACTCAGTTTATAACCGTCTACACCATTCGGGACGGTGCACTGGTAAGTACCTATAACCAAGGCGAGACTTATCACAGATACGATTACACCTCTATGTCTTCTGATGAAGAGATCTTTTTGAAAGAGCCCCTTGAGCCCGGCACCTCCTGGACTCTGGCAGATGGATCCAACAGAAGCATCACATCGGTTGACAAGCAGGTTACTACACCTGCAGGGCAGTATACTGCACTCGAAGTAACAACAAAGTGGGAGGATTCCACCAGCAGAGATTATTATGTGAAGGGGATTGGTCTTGTTAAATCCGAGTTCGTTACCGATGATGGCCAGATGACTGTGTTAAGTGAACTGGAAAGCATCGAAAAGGATGTTCCCTTCAAACACAATGTCAGCCTCTATTTCCCGCAGTTCATGGAAGACCGGATCGTCTTTGTGAATCGTGAGATCGAGATAAAGACCAACCAGGATATGAAGTGGCAATTCCAGAAGGAATTAAAAACGATTCCGGAAGGCGGCGACCTGACAAAAACACTGACCAAAAGCACTCAGATCAACAGCATACTCGTTGATGTACAGGGCGATACCGTTACCGTTGATCTGTCTTCCGATTTTGTTAAGGAAATGAATGCGGGCACGAGTCTGGAAGGTATGCTCCTGCGTAGTATTGCAAAAACCTTCGGCCGTTATTATGAAAAAAGCAAAGTGATCCTTACGCTGGATGGTAAGCCTTACGAGTCGGGTCACTTCCTGATGCAGCCCGGTGAAGCCTTGGAGGTAAAAGACGGTGATGACATTGAGTTTAAATAAATACGAATCTGCTGTATTTGAATTCGGTACTTAAATACAAATACAGCGTAAGAAATTTACTTCACTTTTACAGTGTGCTTTCTATCTGCTTTCTGTAGAGCCTGCTGTATATGCCGTCAAGCTGCATGAGCTCATCATGCCTGCCGCTTTCTCTGAGGCGGCCGTTATGTACAACCATGATTTTGTCCGCACTCCGGATTGTTGAAAGCCTGTGGGCTATGATAATAGATGTTCTGCCCTTGGATATCCTTGTCATAGCCTCCTGTATGGCTATTTCCGTCTCCGTGTCAATATTTGCCGTGGCCTCATCCAGTACCAGGATCGATGGCTTGAAGGCTACAGCTCTGGCAAAGGATATCAATTGCTTCTGCCCGGCAGAAAAAGTACAGCCGCGCTCCTTTACCTCTTCCTCATATTTCCCGGGAAGGGATTCAATAAACCCGTCTGCCTTTACGTATTTCGCCGCATACTCAATATCACTGTCGGAAATACTGCTGTTATTGAGCCGTATATTCGATTTGATATCTCCGGAAAACAGAAACACGTCCTGCAGCACCACCGATATTTGCCGGCGGAGATCTTTCAGACGGAATAATCTGATATCTTTTCCGTCAATTAATATCTGCCCTTTCTGAATATCATAAAACCGTGCCATCAAACTGATAATCGTTGATTTACCAGAGCCGGTAGCTCCAACAAAGGCTGCCACCTCGCCCGGCTCAATCCGGAAGCTGACATCCTTGAGCACCCAGTCTTCTTCATTATAGGCGAACCAAACATTCTTAAATTCAATATCGCCTTTCAGCCGCTCAATCGGTTCACCGCTTTCCATATCCTCCTGTACATCTGTCGTGTCCAGTATTTCAAAGACTCTTTCGGAAGAAATCACAGCTGATTGTATTGTGGTGTATTTTTCAGATAAATCGCTGATCGGCTCAAAAAACTGCTTAATGTATGTAATAAAGGCAAACAATACCCCTATTTCAATCTCTCCGCGCAGTATTCTTCCCATACAGAAAATAATGACAGCCGCTGTGGTCATATTGTTAATGATATCTACAAGAGGCCTGCTAAAGCTGTTAAGTATCACTTCTCTGAGACTAAATTTGAAGAACTCACCGTCCAGCTTCTCCAGTTCCAGATATTTCTCCTTCTCCCGGTGAAAGATTTGTACCAGCTTCATGCCGGATATGTTTTCTGCCAGAAAGCCGTTGATTCTTGCCAGCATTCCCTTCATCTTAATAAAGTTTTTCCGGGCAGCGATACGGTAAGCGACCATGATTCCAGCAATGACAGGTATGCACCCGATACTGACAAGCGCCATTTCAGTATCCAATGAAAACATGACAAAAATAATCCCTGCCAACATAATGATATTTTTGAAAATATCCACCATAACTCCGGAAAATACTTCGTTCAGCGCTTCAATATCATTAGTCACTCTGGTTAATATCCTGCCGGAAGAGTTCTTGTCAAAGAAGACCATCGACATGCCCTGGATATGCTCAAAAAGCTGATTTCGTATTTCATACATGATTTTTTGTCCGACATAAGTGAGCATATTGGTCTGCAAATAACTGCAACCCGACCCAAGCAGAATCGCCGCAAGATACCATATCCCCATCAGCATAATACGTTTAAAATCGTAGTCACCCTTTACGATAAAATCGTCAATCACATATTTTATGATATAAGGTCTGACCAGCACCGCACCATTTACCGCCAAAGCCAGTAAAATGCTAAGCAGCACCAGATGCAGCCAGGGTTTGAAGTAGGACATCAGCCTGATAAACTGAAAACTCTTTTTTTCAATAGTGAACTCATCCCGCGTAACCTTGCTGCTGCTCATCCTACCACCACCTTTGCTTCATCTGTCTGCTCCGCAGACCGGCAAACGATTCCATCCGGCTCACCGGTATATTCCTGCGTGGTTCGTTCTTTCCGCGTGCCAGGCTCTTTTTGGGCAGTAGGCTCTTCGTACAAAACATCCTTTTCCTGCACAGCAGAGGACTCCTTCTGTGCATGAAACAGCTCATAGTACAAGCCTTTCAGCTCCAACAGCTGCTCATGTGTTCCTCGCTCGGCTATTCTTCCATTGTTCATGTATAATATCTCATTTGCATGCATAATCGTTGAAATCCTGTGGGAAATAATGATACCGGTACGGTTTTCAAGTACCCGCTTTATATTACCCAATATCTCCTCCTCTGTTTTTGAATCTACCGCAGATAAGCTGTCATCCAGAATCAGCATGACTGGATTTTTTACAATCGCTCTTGCGATGGATATTCTTTGCTTCTGGCCGCCGGACAACGTTGTGCCCCGCTCCCCGACAACCGTATCAAACCCGGCCGGAAATGCCAGTATATTTTCATATACTCCGGATATCTTTGCTGCATCCTCAATTTCATCATCGGAATAGATCTCTCTGAAAAACTCGATATTCTTCTTAATGGTGGTAGAAAAAAGGAAATTGTCCTGCGGAACATAACCAATACATTCCCTAAGAATATCCGCCGGTATTCTATTGATATCAATTCCATCCAGGAAAATGCATCCGTCTTCCGCATCATAAAGCCTTAATAAAAGATTCATCAGCGTTGTCTTGCCACTGCCGGTTTTGCCGGTTATCCCCAAAGTCTTACCCTGTTCCAGTGTGAGATTGATGTTTTTCAACGCTCTTTTTTGTGCGCCTGGGTAAGTGAAATTCAGGTTTCGAATATCCAGGCTGCCTTTAATACCGCAAGCAGTGCTCTCTTCCTCAGTCTGTTCAAATGCAGGCGGTGTATCAAATATAACACTGAGCCTTCTGAATGACGCTATTCCCATCTGCCATACATCAATGATACGGCTGATATTGGTAACCGGCCCCATAATGGCCAGCATATAGGTGTTGAAAGCAACATAATCGCCAAGAGAAATCGTTCCGTCAATAACAAGCTTACTCCCATATACAATAAAGAAGAGAAAGCTGAATCCGAAGCACACTTGTGCACAAGGCCCAAGCAGTGCAGAAATCCTTGTCAGATCCATCTGGGTATTCACACGTCTCTGGCTGTATTTAAGAAAATTGTCCACTTCCTCTCTTTCCTGTGAAAAAGCCTTAATAACCCGAATACCGGAGATGTTTTCCTGCACCTTTTCAGAAATAGAAGCAAATGCTTCCTGGACCTTTTTAAACCTGCTGCGGATATGCTTTCCCACCTTCACCATGATAAAAACGGCCGCCGGTATCGGCGCCAACGCCATGACTGTAAGAATAGGATCGATTGTTCTTGCCATAAACAGAATGGAAATTACACACAGGGTCATCCCGTCCAGCACGTGTATTGAACCAAAACCGACTGTCTTTCGTACGGCCTGAACATCATTGATGGCGTAGGCTACCAGATCTCCTGTCTTACTATTGCTATAAAAGCTGAGGGGCAGTGTCTGGAGATGTCTGAACAAGCTGTCCCTCAGGATGCATTCAAGAGATCTGCAGTTCCCGATGAGAAGGTACCGCCATAAAAACTTTAATAGGAAAACAGCCACCACAACAGCCAGCATAATCAATACATTCCGGATGACCCACTTGTCCGGCACATCTTTTCGGTTCAGTCCATCCGTAATAACGCCGAGTATCTTAGGAATCAGCATATTCAGAAAGGTAGTTCCCAGCAGTATGATTATTCCTATAAAATAACTCCATTTGTGGTCTTTAAAAAAATGAATCAGAATCTGTTTTGCCTTCATGAATCGTCCTCACTTATACGTATAAATTTAGTGTCGAAAAAACTCTTTCGAATGATGACACCCGTTTCCCCCCTA
This sequence comes from Bacillota bacterium, assembly GCA_023435925.1. Classification (GTDB taxonomy): domain Bacteria; phylum Bacillota; class Clostridia; order Acetivibrionales; family DTU013; genus JAEZLF01. The sequence continues at coordinate 23,637 of JAEZLF010000184.1, read as the reverse complement.
GCTGGAATCTCTGATAACAAGCTCCGATGGCAGTATAACAGCTTTTTGTACCTCATTCCCCTTCATGCGCTCTGACAGCATTTGCGCTGAATGGATGCCCATGTCATACAATGGCAGCTCCACTGCAGAAAGAGAAGGATATACGATTTCAGAAAAATTGGATGTGCCAAGGGCGATAATTTTTAGCTGCTCCGGTACTCTTAATTGTAAGCTCAACGCACATCGTAAGGCCATCAGCCCAAACCTTGGAGATCCTGCAAGCAATGCATCAGGACGGTGCTCTGATGTAAGAAGTCCTTTAATGGCAGCAGACATCTCATCATCCTGAAATGTACTGGTAATAATGAGCCGATCGTCTACATCCGGAGAATATTTCTGCATTGCCTCTTTGAAAGCTTCAAGTCTGCCATCTGCAATTTTAGGACGGCTCGGCCCGGCATATCCGATCCTTTTCACACCTTTTGACAAGAAGTACTCAATCACAGAGGGAATATGGCTCACATGATCCGTACATACCTGGAAAATATCCTTTGAAGACTGCATGGCATCCACCTTGACAAACGGGATCAAATTTGCTGTAAGGTAATCCGCCATTTCATCACTGATAGAAGCAAATGCAAACAGGATCCCGCCGATCCGATTGGAATTGTAATATCTTATATAGTCTGCATCCGCATGGTCTTCCGGTTTGTTGAACAGCAAGGTAACCGAGTAATCATTCTTCTGCAAACCATCACGGATTCCCTCAAGAGTTTTCATAAAATAGAAGTTGGTAACATTCCGATCGGTCACGACACCTATGGACATCGGCTTGCCAAGCTTCATACCCCTAGCCATTTCATCAGGGTGATAATTCAGCTTTCTGACTGCCTCCAGGACCGCCGCTCTTGTCTCAGGTTTGATCCTGACATTTTTAACATCATTAAGTATATATGAAACGGTTGCCTGGGATACACCGGCTTCACGAGCCACATCCCGGCTGGATACATTCTTCTTTTTATTCATATACGCCTGTCTTTCAGGGATTTTATTTATACGTATAAACTATATTCTATATTATCACGATCTCTGGCGGATGTCAATATGTGGATTCCATTGTCATCACTCTCTGTGCAAACGCCATGCCAATGGCTTATTCAACTATTGCCCAACAAACTTTACCGTGGATCACTTTTTCTTAAAACGTCAAATAGTTTCACTCTCTCGCCTCATATAATTACAAAATCCGGCATGCAAAAAAACTGATCTCATGAGAACGAATGAGATCAGTTTTTTTGTGAAGCATCATTATCCTCTATCTCTGAACTCTCCCCGAGCCGTCGCCGCCCATTAATGCCTTTACTTCCGCTAGTGTGGCATGATTAAAGTCACCCTCGATGGAATGCTTCAGACAGGATGCTGCTGTAGCAAATTCAATTGCATCAGCCGGTGTATAGCCGTTTGACAGTGCGTATATTAAACCACCGCCAAAAGAATCTCCGCCGCCGACACGGTCAACAATATGAACCGGATAGCTCTTTGAGAAATAGTAATCGGTGCCGTCATAAAGCATCGCAGCCCAAATATTATCGGAAGCGGATATGCTGCCTCTGAGGGTAATTGCGACCTTTTCGAATCCAAATTTACGTTTCAGCTCCGCAGCAACCTTTTTATATCCTTCATGACTGAGTTTTCCGCCGGATATATCGGAGTCGTCAGCCTTGATTCCAAATACCTTGTCTGCATCCTCCTCATTAGCTATGCAAACATCGACATACTGCATCAGCTCACCCATAACCTTGCCTGCTTTTTCCGAGGTCCAGAGATTTTTGCGGAAGTTCAGGTCACAGCTGACTTTCAGTCCCATTGCCTTGGCACACTTAACAGCTTCCAGCGTCAGTGCAGCCGGCTGGTCGCCAAGAGCAGGCGTGATACCGGTAAAATGGAACCAGGAAGCTCCGCTGAAAATGGTATTCCAGTCCAGATCTCCGGGCTTTGCTTCCGAAATGGCAGAATGCTTTCTGTCGTAAATTACCTTGGAAGGTCTCTGAGAAGCACCCTTCTCAAGGAAATAGATACCCAGTCTTTCACCGCCTCTTGCAATGAACCTGATATCGACACCATATTTTCTCAACTCATTTACCGCACTGTCGCCGATGGAATTGTCCGGAACCCTTGTAACAAAGGCGGAATCCATCCCATAGTTAGCCAGAGATACACTTACATTGGCTTCTCCCCCTCCGTATACCACATCAAAGGAATTGGCCTGCACAAACCTGGTGTACCCCGGCGGCGAAAGTCTCAGCATAATTTCTCCAAAGCATATGATTCTTGACATAATACAACCTCCAAATTTACTTCTATTTAAATCCCATTCTTCCCGAAATTTTATATGCAATATCCTTAACAAGCGCTCCTGTCTCACTGTCCATTTCCGGCGCAATAACGGTATTTGGCCCTGTAATGCTGACTGCTGCAATGATTTTACCCCTGTAATCGTAAACTGGTGCTGCGATACAACGTATGCCTACTTCATGCTCCTCGTTGTCAACAGCCCATCCGGAAGCTCTGGTATTTCCGACCTGGCGCAAAAATTCATCTTTATCGATTGTATTTGCCGTATATCTTTCAAAACTGCACCGGGATACAATTTCCTGTATTTCGTTATCCGGCAGTCCCGATAAAAGGCATTTTCCAAGCCCCGAACAGTACACCGGTATCCTGCGCCCGATCTGTGAATAAAGCCTGATATTATTCACCACATCCACCTTATCAATGTATACCGCATCTGTCCCATCCAGTATGGCAAGATGAGAGGGTTGTCCGAGGCGGCCTGTCAGCTCGTTCAGATACGGTCTTGCCTCCGTTTTCAGTTCGACGCTATTCAGATAAATACTACTGATTTCCACAAGCTTCGGACCTATTTTGTACGTATTCGCAGCTGTCACCTTTTCTATGTATCCACGTTGTGTCATCGCATTGACAATCCGATGAACTGTACTCTTATGAAGCCCTGTCCTTTGTCCTATTTCAGTAACGCCAAGGCCGCTCTTCTCCAATGATAAGAGTTCCAATATATCAAAAAGTCTGTCAATGAGTTGCGAACCTTTTTCCGGCATCCTATCCTCGTTTCGTGCATTTTGATTTCGTACGGTGTTAGTTTCATGACTTGGCTTCACTTAAGCTCAATATTCTTGTTTCGCATTATGAAACGCTGTATCATAATATGATTTTATCACAATTCACACTACAAATCAACTGCTTCCTTGATGAAACACGCAAAACAAAAAATTGGAATAGGCCTTTGATATTAGGCTATTCCATTAACTGTCCGTTATTATATTTGCTTCGGCAGGATGCCGAAGCCGCTGGTCACTATAGTCATGATGACACAATGGCCAGCCCCGCGTGCTGAGGGTTTGTTCCTCCTTACATTTCACTCTACACTGGTATAAATCTGTCCCTCTGCCAATTCAAAGGTATGTCAATGAGCGATTATACTCCTCCAGGTACTCTCTTTGCCGGAAGCCTAACATCCCGGCAATCGCAGAAACTGGGAACATCCGTATTTCACGGTTGAGTTTTGTAACGCTATCATTATAAATCAGACGGCTTGTTCGTACCATATTTTCAAAGGTTTCTACCGCATCCATAGTTTTGGTATAATTTTGATTTGCCTTTAATTCGGGGTACTGCTCCGTCACCATGGCAATCCTGCCCAGGGCCTCGGAAATAACCCCCTCCTGCCGAAGTACATCATTCGGCGTGGATTTTGCCGTAATTACGCTTCTTCTGGATTTGATTATCTCAATCAGTGTTTCGCTTTCGTGCCTGGCATAGCCTTTTGCTAGATCCAAAAGAGCTGTCAGAGCATCAAACCGGCCTGATAGCTGCACCCCGATCTGACTCATGGCATTGCTGATATTTTCATCAAGCACCACCAGTTTGCGCTGCGTAGAGATTACCCATAGAGCAATTACTGCAGCAATTGCAAGGATTGCGATGAAAGTTGGTAGCATAATAAAATCCTCCGTGTTTAATATTAAATGGACAGACAGACCAATTTCGTCCGTCTGCCCATTCTTGTTTTTATTCCTTTGCAGTTTTTACAGTAGAAAGAACAAGCTCGATATTGTCATCCAAGCTGCTCCCCGCATCGACGGCATAAAGGTAGCTGATGGCATGATACCCGCCATCCGCAGGGAAGAAAAACTCAACCACAGCATTCATATCCATTCCATTCTTCATTGTCCCTTTACCAAAACCGACAACAGCGGTTCCACTATCCTGTTCTACCGAGCCGGAGCTTTCAAGCGTTGCATCACTTAGGCCGCCTGCTGTAAGCGAAGCTAATAAGACATCGTCGGTAATATCCGCACTGGTTCCCGCATCCTCTGTCCATGGACCAACCGTAACTACCGCGTTTCTATCCTCGTTGGAAAAAATCATTCCACCAGTGCTCTCATCGGTCTGTACATACTCAAAGTCAGCAGGCAGTGCAAAAGAGAGTCCGTTACCCGTGAATTCAACGAAGTCGATGGATTCCGATGTATTCGGGGCGCTTGATGAGGGGGTGGTGTCAGGAGTGGTGGCAGTAGGATTTTCATCTCCGCCGCAGGCTGCAAGGCTCAGTGTCATGACAAATATCATCATAAGTACCAGTAATTTTTTCATTTCAAATCCTCCATTATCTTTTAGTTAGTGTAAAGGAACATTCCCTGAGTTCAATCTATCAAAGAATTCACCCCAAAAACCTTCTGCTGCATGAAACATGGTTTTTTCAACATGAAACATAATTTTTCTGTATGAAACATAGCTTGTATAACCGATCTTATGGTAAAATAATGACGAAAAATAAAGAAAAATGAGGGAATGGAGGGGATGTTTATGGTACAGATTGCGGTATGCGATGACAATATAGACGAGTTGTCCAATATGATACAGCTTATAAACCAATACAGGTCATCGAAACATCTAAACTGCGAATACTCCGCCTTCCGAAACGGATTTGAACTGGTTTCAGCTTTAGAAAAGGGAAAACGGTTTGAAATATATTGTCTGGATATCATTATGCCGGGCTTTACGGGTATTGATGTCGCAAAGGATATCCGAGCTTTTGACAAGAATGCGCCGATTTTGTTTTTCACATCTTCACCTGAATTTGCTCTGGAAAGTTACTCCGTTAAAGCAATCAACTATGTGTTAAAGCCAATATCAAAGGAGAAATTTTTCTTTACGTTGGACGATGTGATGGATAGGATGAAAATGCAAAATGACGACGCAATTATTGTAAAAAGCAATGATGTGATGCAAAAAATACTGATCTCAAATCTGGTTTTTGCTGAGGTCATCGGCCGAAACGTTTTGTACCACCTCATATCCGGCAAAGTTATCGAATGTACCGATTCTTTTGCTTGTGTTTGTGACAGTCTGCTCAAGTATAGCCGCTTCATAAAAACTCATCGTTCGTATATCATTAATATGCAGTATGTGGATGCTATTGATAATCATCAGGTGACTTTGCAGACTCTTTCGTCTGTCCCTATTGCCCAGGGCAAAGCACGGGAGATTAAGCAGCGGTATCTGGCCTATCAAATGGAGGAAGAATAGATGCAACTATTAAGTGTTTTAAACTTCGGCTTTGTCCTCATTTTTGGAATTGCATTGACACTATCTTTTGCAGATATTAGAAATAAAAAAAAACCAAAGGAATACCTCTGGGTATATGGCGGATTTGGAATGATTCAGGTTCTTGCGTATTTTGCCTTCGGAGAGACGTTTTTATTTAAGTCGTACCCGTTATTAACTCATATTCCATTGTTTCTGTTACTAAAATATTATTACAAAAAAAGCACCTACATTTCAGGAATTGCCGTACTCTCCGCCTACCTGTTCTGCACACCGAGAAAATGGTTCGGAACTTTTATTTCGTACTTTTGGGATTATGACATGAACGTTTCCTACCTCGTTCAGATTTTAGTTACTATACCTCTCTTGATGATCATCATAAGGTATATTTCTCCATACGTAGCGCGACTGAAGTTTGAAAGCGACAAGATATTAAAGCTCTTTATTTCGGTACCGCTCATATACTATGTTATCGCATATATCCTCACAGTCTATACGAATTTGTTATATGATGGTGGAGCTGCCATCGCTGAATTCATGGACGCAGCCGTGGTAGTTGTTTACTTGATCTTTTCGGTCATCTACCTCAAAACACTTTACGAAAAAAAGCAGGTTGAGGTCGAGCAGACAATATTGAAGGTTTTTGCCAGTCAATCCAGCACTGAAATAGAAACACTCCGAAAATCTCAGAAGCAAGCCTCAATTTATCGGCATGACCTGAGGCATCATCTGAATTATGTTAACTCGTGCATTGCTTCAAATAATTTGAATGACGCACGTACTTACATATCAGAGGTCTGCAAGGAAATTGACAATTCCAGGGTAATACAATATTCAGAAAATGAGTCTGTGAATCTGATTCTCTCCACTTACGCTACAAAAGCAGAAGAAAAAAACATTCAAAGTGAAATAAATATTTCTACAACAGACTTCGGTAAGATTTCGGTACCGGATCTGTGCAGCCTGTTGTCAAATGCTTTTGAAAATGCCATACATGCCTGTGAAAATATAGCCGATAGCAACCAACGCTTCATCAAGCTGCGTATATATTCAAAAAACAGGAAGCTGTGTATTGATATTCGCAATAGCTATCAAACCGAGCCGGTATTCCAGCAAGGATTTCCTATATCAAGGGGGCAAGGACATGGCTTTGGAACAAAGAGCATGGCGTACGTTGTGGAAAAGTATGGTGGGATATGCCAGTTTTCAGCCAAGGATGGAGTTTTTATTTTTCAGGCAACAACATGAAAAACCGTGTGAAACCTTTTGAGCTCACACGGTTTAGAATACGATTCAATTTGCCCCGGCTGCCGAAAGCTTATCAAAGGCTTAACGGCAGCGTCAAAAGCTTATCGCAGGCGCCAGACAACATCATTCCAGCGGAGTTCATTGCGGAATGCATGCATGTTGGTATCTTTATTAATGAGCAGGCATTCAATGCCGAGCATTTCGGCCCAATCCTCCAAATGCTCTGATGTCAGGTCAAAGGAGAATGAAGTGTGATGTGCCCCTCCGGCGAGAATCCAGGCTTCGGCAGCTTCCTTCAGTGAGGGCAGAGGCTTCCAGAGTGTTCTCGCAACCGGCAGCTTAGGCATATTCTGAGGTTGTTTTACTGCTTCCACATCATTGAGGATCAGACGGAAGCGGTCTCCCATGTCAATCAGCGAAGCTGCCACAGCAGGGCCTGTATTTCCGTCAAATACGATACGTGCCGGATCCTCCTTGTTGCCTATGCCTAACGGATGAACCTCTATTCTCGGCTTGCTGGCGGCAATAGACGGGCAGACCTCCAGCATGTGGGCGCCAAGTATCATTTCATTGGAGGGATCCAGATGATAAGTATAATCCTCCATAAAAGAGGTACCCTTGGGTAATCCCGCACCCATTACCTTCATGATTCTGACCATCGCAGAGGTTTTCCAGTCTCCCTCTCCTCCGAAGCCGTAACCGGCCTCCATCAATCTTTGTACGGCCAGTCCGGGAAGCTGTTTCAATCCATAGAGATCTTCAAAGGTTGTAGTAAACGCACCGAACCCCCCCGCTTCCATAAATGCTTTCATTGCCAGTTCAATCTTAGCCTGCTCTCTGATTGATGCTCTTGCTTTTCCTTCCGTTCTGGCTTCAGCCGCGACATCATACAGCTCATCATATTCCTGAAGCAGTTTATTTGCCTCAGAGTCCGTAACTTCATTGACCAATTTAACCAGATCGCCAATTCCGTAGCCGTTTACTGCCCAGCCTAACTTCATTTGAGCCTCGACCTTGTCTCCCTCTGTAACAGCAACCTCACGCATGTTATCCCCAAAACGTGCAACCTTCAGGTTCATAGACTCAGCATAACCTATTGCCGCACGCATCCAGGCTGAAATCTTGCTGCGGACATCACCGTCTTCCCAGAATCCTACAACAACTTTCCTTTTCAAGCGCATGCGGGCACCGATAAAGCCATGCTCGCGGTCTCCATGTGCCGACTGGTTCAGATTCATAAAGTCCATGTCGATACCGTCCCATGGGATATCGCGGTTAAACTGTGTATGTAGATGTAAAAGTGGCTTGCGCAGAATGGACAGACCGGCAATCCACATTTTTGACGGTGAGAAGGTGTGCATCCAAGTGATGATTCCTGCACAGTTTTTACTGCTGTTGGCTTCTTCGCAAACTCTCCTGATATCCTCCGGAGTTGTTACAACCGGTTTAAAAACAACCGTGCCGGCAAATGAGGGTTCCTTATCAAGGGCTTTAGCCATGATCTCCGAATGCCTGTCGACTTCCCGGAGTGTTTCCTGCCCGTATAGATGCTGGCTTCCGGTGATGAACCAAAATTCAAACTTCTTCAAATCAACCATTACTTTCCCTCCTATATATTGGTTTAGTAATTCTCTTTTATTCGTTTTTTATACTGAATATTATAGCATGGCAAACTTGTATGCACAAGTACGCTCATCCAGCGTATCTCTCTTTGCATTTTTCAATAAAATGAAATATAATAAAGATAAAGGAGGTGGCGTTGTGGAAATAAATAACGCAATGATGCAGAATCTATCAAGCGTACGTTCTGCAATCAATATATCCAACCTCAGCAAGTCTATGAAGCAGGATTCGTTGTCCATAGCAATGCTGCTGGAGGGAATGGAAGCCGCCAATGCCAAGGTCTTGGAAAACTCCGTAACTCCGCATATCGGCGGAAACATTGATATCAGCGTTTAGTCTGCAGCATAGGTTCAATTTTCAATGAGGGCAAGCCCCCATACCCCCTCGCTGCGGGCAAAATGAATTTGCCCTGCGCTACACTTCGTGCGCCACGCCTAAACGTGGCGTTTGAACAACGTCACAGTCCCCCACCTTAGAGGAGGACTGTGACGTTGTTCAATTAAACGAAAGCTACTGTTAAACCAATGATACCTTTAAGACAATCGGGCAGGTGGCCACCCATTTGTTGAGTGACCCCTGCCCGACTTGCATTACTGCTTTAACTCTGTATTACTACTTCAATTGCACTGTTACTTTAACAGCTTTAATGCTCTTTCCACTACATTTTCCGTTGTAAAGCCATATTTCTTGAACAAAAGCCCAGCAGGAGCAGATTCTCCAAAACTGTCTATGGATATGATGTCACCATTGAGTCCTACATATTTATGCCATCCGAAGGAAGATGCCGCCTCGACAGCAAGTCTTCTGGTTACCTTTGACGGGAGCACGGATTCCTTATAAGCTGCATCCTGCTCCTCAAACAGTTCCCATGAAGGCATACTGACCACTCTGGCTGCCACACCTTGTTGATTAAGCTGCTTACCGGCCTCATATGCCCATTCTACCTCAGAACCCGATGCCATCAGTATTATTTCAGTTTCTTTATCCGATTCCAGTATCACATAAGCGCCTTTTAATGCATCCATTCCCGTCATGTCAAGCTGCGGTAAATTTTGTCTCGTTAATATCAGCGCCGTAGGAGAGTTCTTTCTATTCAAAGCAGCATACCAGCCTGCGGCTGTTTCCTTTGCATCACAGGGACGGAAAACAGTAAAGTTGGGGATGCTTCGGATTGCGGCTAAGTGCTCCACCGGCTGATGCGTCGGGCCATCTTCACCTACCCCGATGCTGTCGTGGGTCAGTATATAAATCACCGGAAGCTTCATTAATGCTGAAAGCCTCATGGATGGCTTCATATAATCACTGAACACAAAGAAGGTGGATACATAGGGAATCAGTCTGCCGTGTACGGCCATTCCGTTAGCAATAGCCGCCATTGCATGCTCCCGGACACCGAAATGCAGGTTGGAACCACTGTGATCCTCGGGTGAAAAATCCCCTCTGCTCTTCATAATTGTTTTTGTTGACGGAGACAGGTCTGCGGAGCCGCCAATCAGATTTGGCACCTTCGCCGCGAGATAATTCAATACATCCCCTGAAGATGATCTGGTAGCATTGGCTTTGGTGTCCATGCTCAAGTAATTGTCATCATGAAGCAATCCGGCTGCAAAGTCGCTCTTTTTCCATGCTTCCCATTCAGCTGCCAGTTCGGGATATTCCTTTCGGTAGCCTGCCAGAAGCTCATTCCATTTCTTCTCGGACTCAGCACCGTTTTGGCGGATCGCATCCATATGCTTTATAACTTCCTCCGGTACATGAAATTCTTCCTCATAGTTCCATGCCAGGTTTTCCCGGGTTGCCTTAACATTGTCTTCTCCGAGAGGCTCGCCGTGACTGGAAGCTTTCCCCTGTTTGGCAGGGCATCCATAGCCAATCTGCGTTTTTATGATAACTAAAGAAGGTCTATCTGTAACAGCTTTTGCCGCTTTAATTGCCGCATCAATATCCTCCGTGCTGGTTCCGTCCTCAACAGTAATGGTTTGCCAGCCATAAGCTTCAAAGCGTTTTGCGGTGTCTTCCCTGAAAGCGATTTCCGTATCTCCTTCAATGGTAATCTTATTCGAGTCGTAAAGCACAATCAGCTTTCCCAGCCCCAGCGTACCGGCAAGTGACGCCGCTTCAGATGAAATTCCCTCCATCATGCAGCCGTCTCCCGACAATACATAAGTGTAATGATCAACAACAGGATATCCGGGTCGGTTAAACTTTTTTGCAAGATATGCTTCTGCCATTGCCATACCAACACCGTTGGCAAATCCCTGCCCAAGGGGGCCTGTCGTTACTTCGACACCTTTTGTGTGTCCGTACTCCGGGTGGCCCGGAGTCAGGCTGTCCATTTGCCGGAAGCTTTTGAGATCATCCATTGTTAAACCATATCCAAAAAGATGGAGTAATGAATAGATCAGCATTGAGCCATGTCCTGCCGAAAGGATGAAGCGGTCACGGTCATCCCAGTCAGGGTCGGCTGGGTTGTGCTTCAGGTTCTTAGCCCAGAGCGTGTATGCCATAGGGGCTGCTCCCATGGGTAAACCGGGATGTCCTGATTTGGCCTTCTGTACGCCTTCTGCTGATAAAAGCCTTATGCAGTTGATGGTTAAAAGTTCTGTTTTGTTCATAGTTACCTCCTGATTTATAAAGTGTGCATCGCTCATTTTACGATCTGCACCTGAGCTTTGAAGACAGTCTTGTCGCCGGAAGCATTCATGCCCTCAATATAAATCATGTTCGCATCCACTGCAGAAACATCCTTATAAAGCACTAATTCTTCTCCCGGCATTGCTTCATTTATATAATTTACCTCTATGGATCGGACATCATACTTTTTATGGCTCTGTACAGGAAAACAATCCATTATAAAGTCGATATATCTGGAATTATTGAGGTGCCCGTTAAAATCAACATCACTGTATCCGATTACCTTACTGTACGCCATCTCCAGCTCACCGGAATGTCTTATTTTACTGAGTTTGCAATCGATAGCCCTGTCTTTGCTGAATGGCGGAAATTTTAATGCAATCCACTCACTTTTTCTCAATTCCCTGGTATTGATGTCCAATAGGATCCATGTCGAAATAGCACGGATGATTACATTCCCATCCGAATCCAGCACCGCATAGTCTCTGTCAAAATCGTATTTTTTAGGTTCCTGCGGCCAGGTTTCAACGGTTATCTCTTCATTCCATTTCGGATACCTTTCAATCTCTACTCTGATCCGCACCAACGCCCATGTAACAGAAAATTTCTCTGTCATCACATTGAAGCCTATGCCCAAATTTTCTACCGCCATACTGGCAGCATCCTGAAAGTAGCCAAAAAGTGTGCTAAGCTTAAGCCTTTGCTTAAAATCAGCATCACTGAGTCCTACAATATACTTCTTTCTGAATACTGAAACAGGACTGCTGGTTCCTGAAGGCTTGCATTCCTCACAATATCCGTATATTTCAAGCTTGTGATCCGTAACGTCAAAGCCGGTCTTATTATGCAGCCGTCTCTCATAATCCTCCAATGGGCAGCCGTCAACAGAAAACATTTTCTTGCATCCGATACAAATAAGGCGGTGCTTGTGTTCCATCCTGTTGAGTTCAAACAGGGCCTTCGTATCGGAGCCGATATTGGATTTGATAATCAGGTTTTTAGAAGCAAGAGATTCCAGAGTCCTGTAAACAGTTGATAAGTTGACATTAATTCCGCTCTCCTGCAGAATCAGAAAAACCTGCTCCGCACTTAAAGGCTGACCGCTCTCGGCGATGACCTTCATGATAGAAGCCCTGTGTTTTGTATATTTCAAGCCCTCCTGCTTTAAAATGGCTCTGAGTTCACCATCATTCCCCATAATCGATAACCTCTTGAAACAAATATTAGTTCTATTGTATCAATAAAACCAATTATTATCAAATATCAGTAAAACAAACATTTACAGATTGTAAAAAAACCACCATGAGCTGAAAGGCTGTCATGGTGGCTGTTTATCACTTCTTAATGCCAAAGTGTTTGGTGGTCAGTCCAGAATTTGAAGGACTAAAAATTTCGTTAGAGATCCTGGAAAAGCGCTGTAGATAAGTATCTTTCACCTGTATCCGGGAGAAGCACTACGATGTTTTTTCCTTTATTCTCCGGTCTCTTGGCGATCTGCGCCGCAGCATAGGCAGCTGCTCCTGATGAAATGCCCACCAGCAGTCCTTCTGTCTTTGCAAGGCTTCTGGCAGTATCAAACGCTTCGTCATTTGTCACCTTAAAGATTTCATCCAAAATTCCTGTATTCAATACTCCCGGTATAAAGCCTGCACCAATGCCCTGAATCTTATGAGGCCCTTTTGCACCACCTGACAAAACTGGCGAATCAGCGGGTTCAACTGCTACAATCTGTATACCAGGCTTTTTCTGTTTTAATACTTCACCCACGCCTGTAACAGTTCCGCCGGTGCCAACACCTGCGACGAATATGTCAACCTGACCGTCCGTATCACGCCATATTTCTTCAGCAGTAGTCTTTCTATGAATTTCGGGATTTGCCGGGTTCTCAAATTGCTGCGGTATAAAGGAATTCGGTGTCTGAGCCGCCAGTTCTTCTGCCTTCCTGATCGCACCAGGCATGCCGTCCGGTCCCGGAGTCAACACGAGTTCGGCGCCCAAAGCCTTCATCATATTCCTTCTTTCAATACTAAAGGTCTCAGGCAATGTGATAATCAGCCTGTACCCTCTGGCAGCTGCCACGAAGGATAGCGCAATCCCGGTATTCCCGCTGGTTGGCTCAATAATAACCGTATCCTTGTTGATTAATCCTTTATCTTCGGCATCCTTGATCATGGCATATCCGATTCTGTCCTTAACACTGGATAACGGATTGAAATATTCAAGCTTTGCGATAAGTTTTCCATCCAGCTTGTTTAGGTTATTATAGTTGGAAAGCTCAAGCAAGGGGGTGTTTCCTATGAGATCCGTCAGACTTTTTGCTATTTTTGACATGGTATCGCCTCCATTTATTTATTCCTAGTATTCTTATATGTTTAATATATTGTTTACAGTTTAACCCTTAACATTCTATATGTCAATAGGTTTTGAAAAAAATAATTTGTATTCCTATCTGTTTAGTTGGTTTTACATGTTTTATGATATCAGCAGTGCTCTGTCAAAATCCTCCAAGAGATCCTCAATCTCCTCCAGCCCAACGGATACCCTGATCAACGTATCCGTAATACCAAGCCGCTCCCTTTCCCTTTGCGGAATTGATGCATGTGACATTTTCACAGGATAGGATACAATGGTTTCTACGCCGCCAAGACTTACGGCAACTGCTGCCATCTTTACATTTCTCATAAAACTCCTGGCTGTTTGCTCATCTTTTGTTTTAAAAGACAGAACAGCACCTGCACCATCAGCTTGAGAGAAATGTACTTCTCTTCCATAATGGGTCTGAAGTCCGGGAAAGAAAACCTCTTCAATTTTTCGGTGCTTCTGAAGCCATTCTGCGAGGTGCTGGGCGTTTTTCTGCTGGTAGTCCATTCTGACCTTCAGTGTTTTCATCCCTCTTAAAAGAAGCCAGCTATCCTGAGGTCCAAGAATAGCTCCGAAACCATTTTGTACTGCATATATTTTCCTGGCAAGCTCCTTATCATTAACTACTGTCAAGCCTGCCACCACGTCGCTGTGACCGCCGATAAACTTGGTCGCACTGTGTATAACAACATCTACGCCTAATGCCAGCGGCCTTTGAAGATACGGTGACATGAATGTATTGTCAATGATCGTTAAAAGTCCGTGTTCTTTGGCAATCTTAACGGCACCTTTGATATCCGTAATCTTTAGCAGCGGATTGGACGGTGTTTCCAAAAATATCGCTTTCGTATTCTCTTTGATATTGCTTGATATGTTCTCAAGCTTACCCGCATCGACAAAAGTAACCTCAAGATTAAATCGTTTAAATAGTGTATTTGAAATCCGGTAGGTCCCTCCGTACACATCTTCACATACAATCAGATGATCTCCTGCGGCGAAAATGGAAAGCACCGAGGAGGTTGCCGCCATACCCGAGGAAAAAGCAAATCCCCTCTCTCCACCTTCGAGTATGGCAATTGAACTCTCCAAGGCTTTGCGGGTCGGATTTCCGGAGCGGGAATAATCATATTCCGGGGGATTATCGATATCCTCCTGTTGATAGGTTGAAGTCTGATAAATCGGTATACTCAACGCGCCTGTTGCCCTGTCTGTTTCATTTCCATTATGGATCAATTTCGTCCCAAATCTCATTCAGATCACCCCTCTCTCACCCTAATGCATGCTCCAGATCGGCTATAATGTCCTCCACTGCTTCAACTCCAACAGATAGCCTTAGCAGCTTGTCTGTCACACCAATTCTTTCCCGTATATCGGCCGGTATGGCAGAATGGGTCTGTATCATCGGATAGGTTATTAGAGATTCAACACCGCCAAGACTCTCAGCAAAAATAATGACTCTGACTTTTTCCAATACCTTCTCCACCATACCTTTATCCCTGACACAAAAGGATATCATTGCACCGAATCCGGTGGCCTGTGATTTTGATACTTCATAGCCTTCATGCTCCGGCAGCCCTACATAGTATACCTTCTCTACCTTTTCATGTTTTAATAACCATCTCGCAATCATCATAGCATTTTCCTGCTGCTTTTGCATCCTTAATGCAAGAGTTTTAACACCTCTTAAAATGAGCCAGCTATCAAAAGGCGCAAGCATTGCTCCAATGGATTTCTGAAGAAGCTTTATCCGATCTGAAAGCTTGGATTCATTCACCACAATAAAGCCCGCCAATGTGTCATTGTGACCGCCAAGATACTTTGTACCGCTGTGAATAACAACATCCGCACCAAGCTCCAGAGGCCTCTGGAAGTAAGGGGTAAGGAACGTATTGTCTACAATAAGGAGCATTTGAGCAGATTTGGCAAGCACCGAAATTTTTCTCAGATCCGCAACCTTCATCATCGGATTAGAGGGCGTTTCAATGAAGAACGCCCTGCTGTTTTCTCTGATTGCTCCATCTATCTCGCTATAATTACTGGTGTCGACGTAAGAAAACTCAATTCCCGATTTTCTGCAGATTTCCTCAAACAGCCTGTAAGTGCCGCCATATAGATCATCAGAAACAATAATATGATCCCCCGGTGCAAAAAGGTTCATTGTGGTTGATATGGCAGCCATACCGCTGGAGAACGCAAACCCTGCGATACCTCCTTCCAGGCATGCAATGGTGTTTTCAAGTTCTTCTCTGGTAGGATTCTGAAGCCTTGAATAATCATATCCTGTAGTCTGATGAAGACCCGGATGCCTGAACGTCGCACTCTGATATATGGGGAAGCTTATTGCACCTGTATGGGGGTCAAAACCTTTACATCCATGAACCATCCTTGTTTCAAGCTTTAACAACTTATCATTCCCAATGTAAATCACATCTCCTTCATTTTGATATCCAGTCAATTTGCTTCGCTCGTCTTCATTCATCGCCGGCCTGTAGGGATCAGCGTCTTCTAAAGACACGATAGATTTGTATCTTCTTTATACCTGGGCTGCTTTTTTCAGTGCCTGATCCAGATCATAGATCAAGTCATCTGCATCCTCAATACCGATGGAAAGTCTGATCTGATCCGGTGTAACCCCTGCTGCTTTCTGATCTTCCTCTGAAAGCTGAGAATGAGTAGTAGATGCCGGGTGTATGACCAACGATTTTGCATCGGCAACATTCGCCAGCAGAGAGAATATTTCCAGGCTGTCAATAAATTCAACAGCAGCTTTCAGGCCGCCCTTTATACCGAATGTAAATATGGAGCCGGCGCCTTTGGGCAGGTATTTTTCAGCCAGCTTATAGTACTTGTTATCCTTAAGGCCCGGGTAATTAATCCATGCAACCTGCGGGTGATTGCTGAGAAAATCAATTACCTTTTTTGTATTCGAAACATGCTTCTCCACTCTCAATGACAGAGTCTCCAATCCCTGGATCAGGAGGAAGGAGTTAAATGGGCTGATTGCAGCACCGGTATCCCTTAACAGCTGTACCCTTGCTTTTATGACAAAAGCCGCCGCACCGACATCTTTCGCATAATTGACTCCGTGGTAGCTTGGATCCGGTTCTGTCAATCCGGGGAACTTACCGCTGCCAATCCAGTCGAATTTCCCGGAATCCACGATAACGCCGCCGATGGAAGTACCATGGCCCCCGATAAATTTTGTGGCTGAATGCACAACGATATCAGCACCAAAGTCAATCGGTTTTATCAGATAGGGTGTTCCAAAGGTGTTATCAATAATAAGTGGAATTTTATTATCATGGGCGATTCTGGCAACTGCTTCGATGTCAACAACATTAATACCAGGATTACCGATCGTTTCAACATATACGGCCTTTGTTCTCTCATTGATCGCTTTCTTGAAGTTTTCCGGATCATCCGGATCAACAAATACAGTTTTAATGCCCAGCTTTGGTAAAGTCACAGAAAAAAGATTGTATGTACCGCCATAAAGTGTACTGGCAGAGACAATTTCATCCCCTGCACCTGCAATATTCAAAATAGAGTAGGTGATTGCCGCAGAACCCGACGCAACGGCAAGAGCCGCCACACCGCCCTCAAGAGCCGCAATTCTCTGTTCAAAAACATCATTGGTTGGATTCATGATTCTGGTATAGATGTTACCCGGTTCCTTAAGTGCAAAAAGGTTGGCTCCATGCTCCGTATCTCTGAAGACATAGGATGTGGTCTGATAAATCGGAACGGCCCTGGACCCTGTGGTTGGATCCGGCTGCTGCCCTGCATGTACCTGTAATGTGTCAAATCCTAATTTTCTTTCACTCATCATCATCTCTCCCTTATTTTTATATATAATACATTACCATTTCTTCACCATTCATTTTTCTATATTCATTTACCAAGTCTTCCAGTGATATGGAATCAGCAGCTTCATTCAAGCAGGCATTCATTTTATCCCAGACATGTACCTGGATACAATTCTGGAATAGCATTTCCGCAGATGCCTCATTGACCACCTCATCTGCTACCGAAAGATCTCCTTCCAGAGCTCTGAGTATTGTACCCACCCTTATCCCGGAAGATTGATCCGCTAAAATATATCCACCCTGAGCACCCTTGACACTTTTGACAAGCCCAGCTTTTCTCAAGGTGGAAAAAACCTGTTCCAGATAATTTTCGGAAATATTCTGCCGCTCTGCTATGCTGCAAAGGGATACGTGATCACCCGATGAGTTTAAAGCGAGGTCCAGCATTGCCCGCAGGCCATACCTTCCCTTGGTTGATAATTTCATAGGATACCTCCTTCCATAGTCAACTAATCCTATATGTTTTATATAATACATGGTATGATGAGTCAAGTCAACAAAAATAATGTATTTATTTCCTATACATTTTTATAGCCATGCAATTATGCGAAGCAACATGCTGTAGAGAATAGCATGTTTCATCCTATATTTTCACACCTCAGTGATGTATAATTATCTTGAGGCGATTTGAATGGATTTATACGCATGTATTACAGGAGCCGTCCGAGGCGGAACAGCGAACAGTATAAGAGTGATCGGTCTGCGTATATAGACTATCTCGGAAACCCTCCGGAGTGGTAATTGCAGCTGAAAAGAACTCTGTTAAAGAACTCATAGGATTGCTACGAATGAATACAAAATGAAAAGGAGATTACAGGAATGAAAAAAAAGGCTATTGTCATCGGAGAATATTCACGGGTAGAATATCATCCCCTAAAAGGTGCAGACAAGGAATTTGAAGAGATACTCGCTGACTTTCAGGTTGACTGTACTGAGGACTATGAACGGTTTAGAGCGGACAGTCTGGCTTCATATGATATATGCATTCCTTTTGTTGATCACTGGAGTGAAAAATTGTCCGACAGTCAGACGGCCGGTTTGCTGACCTATACCTGCAATGGAGGGGGACTGCTGATCGTGCATAATGGCATCGCAATTCAGACCCGTTATGAGCTGGCACAGCTTGCCGGAGGAAAATTTATCAGACACCCTGATCAAAAAGTACTGACCTATCAGCCAACCCCGACGGATCATGCAATTACGGAAGGCATCAAGAGCTTTTCAGTAATGGAAGAGCCCTACCAGTTTGAATTGGACAATTTTACAGAAAAGACAATGCTGCTGGAATATGAATCAGAAGGAAAACAATGGCCTGCCGCGTGGGCACACCAATATGGACTGGGCAAAGTCGCATACCTCTCTCCGGGGCATAGTCTTGAAACATTTAAAGACCCCATGTTCAGAGAGCTGATCCGCAGAAGCGCATTGTGGGCGGCAGGCATGCTGTGATGTGATTTGTCACAGCATCAATACTACCGGATAGGCTTATCAACACAGAAAAACCGCTAATTCGTTTTATGAGTTGTCTTGCTGTTCCTCAATGAAAAATATTTTCTTGCCATCCACATGGCGGGCTTCAGTACGGGCAACTCCATATCATGGGAAACCTCCTTCAGCTTCACTCTGATCGGTATGTGCTGAGGACAAACTTTCTCGCACTTCCCGCAGTTTTTACACAAGGAGGCATAGGAGGGCTTCCCGCCTGTCCAGGCACCGGTAAATCCAATATATTGCCACTTTGCACTCCTGGCTCTAAAAAGATGACGGCTGTTATAATAACTGAAGCAAAATGGTATATCCACTCCCGCAGGACAGGGCATGCAATAACCGCAGCCGGTGCAGCCCACCTTCATGAGCTTGTTATACATGTTTTTCACTTTGTCATAAAGCCCCAGTTCATCCGCTGTCAGTGTATTCGGCAATGCTTCGCCGGCTATCCTGATATTCTCATCTATATGGGCCTCCTCATTCATACCCGAAAGCACCACGGTCACTTCAGGATGGTTCCATATCCAACGCAGCGCCCAGTCCACAGGCGTCCTTTTAGTCACCGAAGAGTCCCATATCTTCTGAACCTCCTGAGGCATTCTTCCCACAAGGGCTCCTCCCCTCAACGGTTCCATGATCACGATGCCCAGGCCCTTTGAGGCTGCGTATTCAAGGCCTTCTCTGCCGGCCTGAAAATGCTCATCCATATAATTGTATTGAATCTGGCAGAACTCCCAGGGATAATCATCCACAATCGCTTTGAACTCATTTTTATCGCCATGGAAGGAAAACCCGATGTGTATGATCCTGCCATCCTTTTTAGCCTTATCGATAAATTCCACAATACCCAGCTGCTTCAATCTATTCCATCCTGCAAACTCATTTAAGGCATGTATCAGATAATAATCAACCCGATCCGTACGCAGCCGCTTTAGTTGGGTGTCCAGGAGATTTTCCATATCTTTGACTGAATGGACCATATAAGGCGGCATCTTTGTGGCGATCCTGACTCTGTCCCTGTAGCCCTTTGCCAATATGTCACCTAATATGCTCTCACTTTTGCCGCCATGATAAATATATGCGGTATCAAAGTAGTTGACACCTTGCTCAATCGCCTGAATGATCTGCCTCTCCGTACGTTCAAGATCGATGGATCCGTTTTTATGAGGGAAACGCATACACCCATATCCCAGTACTGAAAGCTTTTCACTTGTCTTACCCATCTCGCGGTATTGCATCACTACACCTCATTTATCATGAAAAATAATTCCTCATAGCTATGCCAATCACATCATCCACATATAATAATTTCCTTGCTGCAGTAAGAAACACACTGATGTAAGTCATACAAGCTTATTCACTGATTCTATGCAGGTCTCAATTTCTTCAATTGTTGGCATTGCCGGGATTGCACCCTTTTTCGTCGTTGCAATGGAACCGGCTGCATTGGCAAAGTCTATCATCTGCTCAACTTCAGCTTTTCCCAGATCCTTTAATGCTTTTTTGCTTTCAATAACCTTATATAGGAAAGCACCGAGGAAAGCATCTCCCGCCCCGGTCGTATCAACGGTTTTCACATTGTAAGTCGGCAAGCTCCCGGTTTGAGTTTCTGCTCTGTAAAAGCATCCCTTTGCCCCCAGTGTTACTAGAATCATCTTTATACCAAATTTCTCGAGTATATATTGTGAACCTGCCTCCAGTTCATTCAGTCCTGTAATAAACTCCAGTTCTTCTTCTGAAACCTTTAAAATGTCTGCATATTTCAAACCTGTTTCAATGATCTGTTTCGCTTCATTCAGGTCACTCCAGAGCGGCGGCCTTAAATTCGGGTCAAAGGAGATTAGTATTCCCTTTTCCCTGGCAATTTTCACTGCATGGAGCGTTGCCCCCCTGGATGGTTCACAAGTCATGGATACGGTCCCGAAATGAAATATTCCTGTCTCGCACACCAGACTGGGATCCACTTCCTTCTCTCTGAGAAGCATATCAGCTCCCGGCTTTCTATAGAAGCTGAAGCTCCTGTCCCCATTGCTGTCCAGATGAACAAAAGCAAGGGTTGTGTTTGCCTCTTTTGTAGTTAGTATGCCCCTTGTTTCAATACCAATATGCTTCATCGTAGATATTAGGAATTCTCCGAACTGATCGTGTCCAACCTTGCTAATCAGAGCTGTCTTTTTCCCCAGCTTTGCTAAAATGGCCAGAACATTCCCCGGAGCTCCTCCCGGATTTCTCTCAAACAAGGCAGTCCCATCCGCTGTAGTACCTCCCGGTGCGAAATCAATCAGCAGTTCTCCTATTGCTACGACGTCAAACATTTGCCATCCTCCCTTGAGCTTCATGATCGTATAACCCAATTTTATCAGTTACGCGGCTGCATAACAATGCTGCCATTATAAACACTTCGGTTCAAAGAAAATTTATCGTTTAGGCGACCCTCGCCAAACTTCGGATTACACCACCATTCGCTAAGTCTATTATATAAAGATGATGAAGAAATTGAAAGGAAATGAGAAAATTTTCGACTTTTGGGCGCTATAATGCTATTATACGGCACGATAATACTATATCGCTCCGTGTTATGTAACCTTATTATGCTAAAAATCCATATATTGCTCAAAAAACTGCCCCAAACCTGCAAAAATGCACAGTACAGTCGGTTGATGGTGTCCAATGATTCTGTTAAGATACAATCATGTATGGAAAGCAAGGTAAAATTACTTCAATCACGGAGCACTGATAATATGAAAAATCATCTTTTATCCAATATACAAGCTGCGTCGTTACCGGATATACAAGTACCGTTATTATTGTGGTATGACAGGAAAGCTCGGAGCCTTCCCTGGAGAGATAACCCGACGCCGTACAGGGTATGGATTTCAGAAATCATGCTGCAGCAGACAAGAGTAGAGACCGTCAAGCCCTATTTTGACAGGTTTATAAAGGAATTACCTGATATCCAGACACTGGCCGATGTAAAAGAGCAGCAGCTGCTGAAGCTCTGGGAAGGCCTTGGGTATTACCACCGCGCCACGAACTTGAAGAAAGCTGCACAGCTCGTAGTGGAACAACACAGTGGCCGGCTCCCCTCCTCCTATGATGAACTGATCAAGCTCCCTGGAATTGGCCCATATACGGCAGGCGCCATATCCTCCATTGCTTTCGGCGCCAGAATGCCTGCCATCGATGGAAATGTTCTTCGGGTGATTGCCCGCATCACCGCCAACTCGGAGGATCCTTCAAAATCAGGTGTAAAAAGATTCATCACAGACAGAGTTCGTGATATATTACCGACAGAACGGGTCGGCGACTTTAATCAGGCGCTGATGGAGCTGGGTGCCACTGTCTGCCTGCCCAATGGATCACCAAAATGTTCCGAATGCCCTGTCAATAATTTATGCAAGGCACATGAACTGGAAATTGAAAATCTGCTGCCGGTAAAAGCTCCAAAAAAGGAGCGGGTAATCGAGGAAAAGACTGTTTTTGTCATTCTCCGGGGCGGAAAAGCTGTCCTGCGGAAACGGCCGGATAAAGGTTTGCTTCAGGGCTTGTGGGAATTACCCAACACAGAAGGCAGTCTTTCAGCAGAACAATGCAGGAAAGTGCTGGAGGGTTGGAATATCAAAGCCGGCCATATAGAACCCTTACAAAAAGCAAAGCACATTTTTTCACATCGAGAATGGCATATGACAGGATATCTGGTGTTTGCGGAAGCTGACTGTGCAAATCCCTGTGAGCCTGCCACTTTCGTCGCAGAGCCTACTGCTTCTTTCGCAGAAACCACGGCATCCTTTACGGGGCCTACTGCCGCCACTTTTGCACTTCCGGAGCATTCGATGGTGTGGGTAACGGCAAATGAACTGGAACAGCAATATCCTCTTCCCAATGCCTTCAAAGCATATCTGGCCGTACTGAAGGATAAGCTGGGTTAAGATAAAAGGCATTATATAATAACCCGGGACCTAACCGGCTTTAAAAACTCATCGAAACCAGCATTGCCACAGGAGAAATACCTTGAGAGAAAAAAACCGTAATAAAATCGTTTTGATTCTATTACGGTTTTAGTGCTATTTATTGACTATTGTCGAACTACAAAATCAAATATATCTAGGATGCATTATACGCCCAGCTTATTGATTCTGATCAGCTCATTGCTGGTGAAGTTATTCTTCGCAACGTGCCCTTTCAATGGCATGATCTTCTCATGGATGGCATCGATGAACCACTCAGGCTGCGGGAAGAAATAATCCTCCAGTTCGTGAGCAGGTGTGATCCAGTTCTTTGATCCGATTACTACCGGTGGTGCATCCAGATCGTCAAAGGCCAGTTCGCTGATGGTCTGAGCCATATCCTTCAGGTGTGAGCCGCGTTCGCAGGCATCACTGGAAAGAATGATTTTTCCGGTTTTCTTTACAGATGCAAGCACCTTGTCATAATTGAACGGCACGATGGATCTCGCATCAATAACCTCTGCCGACAGACCATATTTCTCTTCGAGAATCTTCGCTGCATCCAAAGCACGGTACAGTGTTGCACCGATGGTCAGGATGGTGATATCCTTTCCTTCTCTCTTGATGTCCGGCTCGCCCAGAGGAATCTCATAATAACCTTCCGGTACACCTTCCATGTGGAACATTTCACCGATATCATAAAGCCTCTGGCTCTCAAAGAATACAACAGGATCGGTTCCCATCAGTGCTGAATTCATCAAACCCTTTGCATCATAAGGTGTAACAGGGAAAACAACCTTCAGGCCGGGAATATGTGCGCAAAGTGATGTCCAGTCCTGTGAATGCTGCGCACCATACTTGGA
>JAEZLF010000162.1 GCA_023435925.1 Bacillota bacterium | reverse complement strand
AAGCCGATATTGACTCTGATGTGGACGCTCATACGGTAGCACAGACGGGTACGAAGGTTATTCAGCTGCATACAGGGGGAATGTGCCATCTCGATGCAGATATGACCAGACAGGGCTTACTGGGACTAGGAACAGAAGGGTTGGATTTTGTCATTCTGGAGAACATAGGGAATTTAGTATGCCCAGCGGAATTTGACACCGGAGCATCAAAAAATGCCATGATTTTAAGCGTTCCGGAAGGTGACGACAAACCGCTGAAATATCCCCTGATGTTTTCCATCGTGGACGTTTTGCTAATTAACAAGATCGATGCGATAGACTTTTTTGACTTTGATTTGGATGCAGTCAAAGATCGCGTGAAAAAATTAAACCCCAATATCAGGGTTATTCCCATCTCTGCCAAAACAGGCGAGGGAATTGCAGAGTGGGCGGATTGGCTTCGTACGGAAGTAGGAAAATGGAGGGAAACATAAAATCCATTTTTATAAAGCTTTCGAGACAATCGCTTTTTCCAATTGGTGTTCCTTTATTTCAATTACTTTTATATGAAGGCCGTATTCGTCAATTTCCGGGGTGCAGCCATCATCCGGGACGTATCCCAGCATACTAAATACAAAGCCGCCGAAGGTTTCGTAATCATCTTCGGGAAGCTGGATGCCGAGTTGCTCCACCACATCGCCCAATGGTGCATAACCTCTGATCTTCCAGGTCTGGGAATCCACCCGCTCAATGGTCAGAGGCTCTGCCGGAACGGTTATGTCATCCTCAAGATCACCTACCAGCTGTTCAAGTAGGTCGTTCATGGTAATAATACCATTCATTCCGCCAAACTCATCGAGTACGATAGCGAAATGATTGCGGCTTTTTTTCATATTCCGGAACAATACATCGGCACGTACGGATTCTGGGATAAAATATGCGGGCTTCACTGCGGTTTTAATGACATTTTCACGGGTTTTGTCCTTGATCCTGAAATAGTCCTTGGAAACCAGTATGCCAACAATATCGTCTGTAGTTTCATCACATACCGGGTAAATATTGTGCCTGCTCTCCACGATGGTTTTTTCCCATTGCTCCATACTCTCATCCAACCAAAGCAAGGACACTTCCGTTCTGTGGGTCATGATTTCTCTTGCTGTTTTATCATCAAATTCAAAAACATTCTGTATTAAGACCTTCTCATCTACATCAATTGCACCCTTTTCGCTGCCCTCATCTACCATCATGCGGATTTCCTCTTCTGTAATTTCGTCATCAACAGAATGAGGGTCAATGCCCGCCAGTCGCAGGATACTGTTGGTAGACAGGGTCAATAAAGAAACAAGCGGTGCAAAAGCCTTGGATATGAAGTATATTAAGCCCGACATGGTAAGAGCCAGTTTTTCTGAATTCTTCATTGCGATTCTTTTTGGAACCAGTTCACCTAATACAAGGGTAAAATAGGAAAGGATCAAGGTTATGATGATAACTGAAATACTATCCAATGTAGCTTCAGGTATCTTTACACCAACCTTTATAAGCCATGCGACAAGTCTGTCGGAAAAATTATCGGCAGCAAAGGCACTTCCCAGAAAGCCGGCAAAAGTGATTCCCACTTGTATGGTGGCCAGAAAACGGGCCGGCTGGCTTGTTAATTTAGAAAGTCTTACAGCACTTTTATTACCGGCGGCTGAAAGCTTGGCCAGTTTGGTATCGTTCATTGAAATCACTGCAATTTCAGCACATGCAAATACCGCATTTATAATAATTAGAAGAAGCTGCAAAAGCAGCTGCCATAATATAGGGCCGTCAGACAAGTATATTACCTCCCAAAAAAATACTAAAATAACGACAAATAAAAAATGCGACATCTAATAGAGCATATGATCCGTCTGCTCTTGATAAATGTCACACTATTATTACGCTTATAAAAATTCTTACCGCATCGTTCGGGTAAAGGGGAATCTTCCACTTAAGAATTACACTCCTTTTTTCATCCAACTAGAAAATATCATATTCCCAAAATGAAGTCAAGTCTATTTCCTGATCCATTTACTCTGCTTTGCCCGGAAAACTTTGTCCTGAACCTGATATCTGAACGAAAGAACTGAACGGATGGCATCATAAACCTATGTTGATTTCCACGATTAGGTTATATATAATAAAAAAGGGTGATAAAAATGGCTGAAGCCAATAGAACTTTTACCGAGCGGCGCAGAGGGCCGGACGTGGTTGTTAAGGCTGTATGGTGGATTGTTGGAATCAGCTGGCTGCTTATTATTGCGGCACTTACATTTACCGATCAGGCAAGGCCTCAGACAGAGTCCTTCTTTGACCGCTTTTTCGGAGTCTCGGTAAGAGACTACTGGAATGAGGATTTACTTCTGTATGGCTTTTGTATATTGCTGTTCAATCTGGCAGTGTGTATTATTGGATTCGCATTAAATATAATGAGACAGAAAAGGAAAACAGATAAAATAAGCAAGTCCATTATTGTACTCGGTGCTATTACGCTGTCAGGTATTCTATGGTACATATTCCGCTGAGAGAAATTTACCTGGATTTCATCCTAACTGCCGTCTCTGGATATATCGTGTTTTTTATGCTTTTTAATGGGTAACTTAATTGTAAGATAAATGCGATATTAAAGGAAGGTATTACCATGATAAACAAAAAGCAGATTACTGAGGAGCAGGCAAAATATGCGATTGAGACCGGAGAATTTGATAAAAGTGTCATAGCTTCGAAGAACAAGGTTGTTGTGATTCTGACACAGAATTGGTGTCCTCAGTGGAAGAATTTGAAAAGCTGGATATATGAGATATCAACCGATGAGGATATTGATGTATATGAGCTTGAATATAATAAGACGGATTATTTCGATGAATTCAGGAGCTTTAAAGAAAATGTCTGGAGAAATTTCGATGTACCCTATCTAAGATTTTATGAAGCAGGAGTTTTAGTGAGGCAGACAAATTATATTAGTCAGATGCAGCTGGCCCAGATGCTTGGCATAATGTGAAGGAGCTGATAATATCGGCGCATCCCGTAGTATCCTGGAGTTTCCCGGAGTATGTCAAATAGTGGTCAGGTTTATATTGACGACAGTGCCAAGGCCGAAATTATCTGGAAACCAGCCTCTGTGCTTCATCCAGAACCTGTTCAGGGGTTTTTCTTCCGGTGACGATATGCGACAATCCATGCCAGATAGAGCCGAAGACTTCCTGCCCCAGCATATCGCCGACCGCTCCTCTGATGGAATTTGCCCGGTTCATCAGGTCGATACAGCTTTGATCCAGCGGTGTTTTCGCCTTGACCTCGCAGTTAATGCAGGGTA
>JAEZLF010000156.1 GCA_023435925.1 Bacillota bacterium | reverse complement strand
TTTTTCTGCTGTGAACAAACCGTCTGTAATTAAACTATATAATAACATAATGAGCACCTCCTTGCATGGCAACCGTGCAACAATTATTTGGTATCCGGTTCTTCCGGCATTACTGAGTAATTATTCTTAGCGGTTGACAATATAACAATGGTTCTGGTTTTCTGTACACCCTGCACACTTTTAATCCTGTTGAGCAACTCCTGTAAGGATGCTGTATTCTCGGTGATAACTTTCAGTGCATAGTCATAGTCTCCTGCGAGGTAATGGCATTCCAGAATATCATTCTGCTTTTTCACAAACTCAACAAATACATCCGAAAACCTTGGCCTCTCCAAAGTGATGAAAACAATAGCCATAAGAGTTTTTTCAAAATATGCCGGATCAATGATTGTGGTATACTGTTTTATGACACCTGAAGCCTCCAGCTTTTTCAATCTCTCACTTATGGCGGGTAATGAAAGCTTGATTGCACTGGCAATTTCAGAAGCCGTAATCCTGGCGTTTTCCTGTAATAGCTTTATAATTCTGATATCAATATTGTCCATCACTGCGAACCTCTTTTACTAATCTTTACAAATATATTGTAATACGATTCAGAAACAAATTAAATAGATTTGTAATAATACGAAATAAATTAAGAGAAATGATCCAACTGGATTAAAAGATTTAATAAAAGATATAAAATTAGATCGCTAAACTAAAAAAATTCATCCATCTAAAATTGTCTGAGCACGAAAATCGCTATGTGGTAATGTTTACTGTTCCAGGGATTTAATGTATAATAGCTAAAAGTGTTTTTATCTATGCCGTTAAGAAAATCGTATTGTACGGCTCCGCGGTCGGGCGAAAAGTTGGCGTTCTGCGTATTTGTTTTAAAATATGAACTGAGAATTGTTTTTGTGAGGTGATAAAATGAACATTAATGATGTGATTGATAAAAATTTTAGCGGAGTAATCTCCATAGTTCAAAAAGGGGAAAACTTGTTTCAAGGTGAATATGGATTTGCTGACAAGGCAAATCAAGTTCCAAACAAAATGGATACAAAATTCGGTACAGCTTCAGCTGGTAAGGTATTTGTTGCAACAGCAATATTGAACTTGATTGAAAAAGAATCCATAAGTTTTGATTCTACAATCGGAGAAATACTAAAATTTGATTTGAAGCAGATTGATTCGAAGATAACGATAAGACAGCTGTTAAATCATACTTCGGGCATACCTGATTATTTCGACGAATCTGTTATGTGTGATTATGAGGAGCTGTGGATCGATATACCAAATTATCGCATAAGAGCATCATCAGACTTAATTCCTTTGTTTATTGATAAACCTATGATGTATCCAAAAGGTGAAAGATTTCAATATAACAACACGGGTTACGTTGTTCTTGGATTAATCATTGAGGAAATATCGGGGAAACCTTTCGATGTATATCTACAAGAAACCATATTTAATACATGTAGAATGACCGATACCGGATATTTTGAACTTGATAGATTACCTGCAAAATGTGCATTCTCTTACATCTATGATAAAGAAAAGAATGACTATCGTACGAATATCTTTTCTATTGATGCAAAAGGAAGCGGTGCAGGTGGTGCATTTACAACAGCACTTGACGTTGAAAAATTCTGGACTGCACTGGTAACCGGCAAACTAATCAACAAGGAGTCACTGAAAAAGATGTTTTCTCCGCAAATTGCGGAGGGATTTTATGGTTATGGAGTATGGCTTCTAAACGGTAAAATCCCATCTTTTCAAGGTTGCGACCCCGGAGTTAATTTTATAACATCTTGTGATTTAGATAAACAGGTGATGATAACAATATTATGTAATGTAGATTACAATGTAGAAATACTACATGATAAAATATATGACTTAATAATTTCGTAATGTATACGTAACACTAAGATAAGTTGGTTCAGTATCTTTATATATGCTGAGCTAAGCGGGATAAAACAAAAGGTAAAGGAATTCCGGCCTTGACTCCGCCGAAGAGCGAAATTTAGCGCTCCACAAGGAGAAATAGGGCTTGATACATGTGCTAGAAAAAATAACAACGATATAAAATAAAGTGAATAGTCTATTAAGTAATTTTATTATGGGGGGATTTTAAAGTGAAAAAATTTATATTTGGGTTACTAATTTTTCTTTTGGGTGCTGTAGTTTCAGTATTCAGTTATATCGATGCTGTCCTAAATCCTTGTACTATTAATGGCATCGGAGGCCTAAAGGGAGCTTTTCTCAATAGAGGAACACTAACTATAACGATTATTTCAATAATTATTATGTTGATTGGGCTTGGCATTTGTGGATTCGAAGCATATATAAAAAATAAGTGAATCTAGAAGGTAAAGTACATAGAAGTCAGCGCAAGGTGCCCAGGAAAAAGGCATTTAGCCTTATACCATTGACAGCCAGGAGCGTGAGCAGACACTACACAGATTCACTGTATGGCAAGCACCGCTAGGGAGAAGGGCTTTGTGAGTCCAGCTCACCGGTGTCGCAACTGCTGAGACGTTATATGAAATATGGTCCACCGACGTTGCCCTACCTCCTGCCCACGGGCGAAAATGGTGCTCTGCGTATTTGTATGATATTATTGTAATGACTATTATTTATTATTGTAGTTGAATAATTAAAGGGATAGTTTAAAAAAGGAAAAACAACAGGAATTGTCAGTTAGTTTTGAACTGCTAATTTTTTATTAATGCAGGGTGATAAACATGAAAAAAAGCATCTATGTTTTGACTTTGCTTATACTCTTTCTGGGTGTAAGCAGCTGCGATGTTCCTCTGGTGGGCGAAACGAAAAGTATATCCGGTGTCTCAGGCGTCGAAGAGAGTAATACCAAATCGCCCACACCTCCTACGGTCTTAGAGCCGACGGATACGCCTGACCCCATGCAGGGGCTACAGACATATGAAATTCAGGCCCGTTTGCATGAGAGAATGCCGGAGTATCGTTTTGTGGCAACGGGGGTGGTGCAAGGATCGGATGAATGGATGTACGGCTTTGTTATGGGCCTTAATGTCTATGACGAAAACGGTGAATCCGTCCTATCTGCGGATTTTTCGGAGATTTCAGACGGCAAGGTAGTTGGTTACCACGTCTACAATGAAATGATGGACACAATGGGACTTCACGTTACGGATGTGAACTTCGACGGATATAAGGATGTGATTATCCTGAACACGTTTGGGGGTGCACATAGCAATACATGGTATGACTGTTGGCTGTGGGATACGAAAACATCATCGTTTGTAGCGTCAAAATCATTTGCCGAAATTTGTAATCCCGCGCTTGATTCGGAGAAAAAGTGTATTTACTCAGCCGGAGGCTCAGGTGCGGCATATTGGGGTGGCAGGATTTATAAATTTATAGATGGTGAATTCGTCGTTACGAATGAGTTAGATACCAATTGGAACGGATTAGTGGAAAGGGAGCTTATAAACGGGAAAATGGAGATTATCCGTGAAGTGTCCTACGGTGAGGACAATCAAATTCTTGAAAGAGAGCAGGAATACTATAGAAAAAGCGAGCTGTGGCAATTAGACCATCCTCATTGGTATTGGCTCGGCGGTCACCACGCCGACCAATGGTTGGATGGAGTATAAACA
>JAEZLF010000319.1 GCA_023435925.1 Bacillota bacterium | reverse complement strand
TATACTCTTATTGTTGTAATTGGATACAACCGTTCCCTGAGTAGCTACGATCACGCCGACCTCACCGGTGTACATTGCCTTTTCTTTTGCCTCGTACTTTTTGGACAGATACTCATTGTCCAGTAATTTTTCCTTGTAGAGCTTTGCATAGTATTCAAGCTTCGCGAGTTCAGTTTCTGATATTTTGCTGTACGTATATTTTCCGCTTGCATCCTTCACCCAGCTCATACCGCTACCGAAGGCCTGCCCAAGGAACATATCAACCTCTAAAAGGCCATCCGTTGCACCTTGAACAGTAAACGCAGATTTCTTTGTATACTTCTGCTGAATTTCCTTAAAGAACTGATAGTAGTTTTCAGGAGTCGGGTCAGCCACAAGTGCAGCAGATGACTCCATTCCCTCAAACCAATCCTTACGTACTACCGGTACCTTTGTACGGGTAGGAGCGATCCAAAGCAAGTAGGGGTAATTTGCAAGACACTGTATGGAGTGAGCTTCCAGAGCGTTCTTGACATACTCCGACTTTTCAATGTAGCTCGTGAGGTTCTCTAAAATACCCTGTGTGATGCCAAACTGATAGTCTCCGCCCTGGAAATAGATGATGTCAGGTATTTCACCGCTCTGGAGCAGTAAGCTTACGCTGTCAGAGTAAGTTCCTTCCTGAATTTCAACCAGGTCAAGCTTGACATACATTCCTTTTTCAGCCATTGCTTTCTCAATGGTTTCGAAATACTGAATGGTAACCGGGTCATTTTTCGGCATATCCTTGGCAACCATCTTAAGGACAATAGGATTTTCTGCAGTACCCATGTTAGTTACTTCTGCAGCGGTTGCTTCAGGCTGACTACTTTCCTGAGGCGCTGCTGTCATGTCATTACCCGGTGTCTCGACAGATTTGCCACAACCTGCCAAACTGCTGACTAAAACCATTAGTGCGACTAGAATTGTTAGAAACTTCTTCATCTCAATCCTTCTTTCCTTTTTATTTTTTGTTTTTTATTCTTTCACTCCGCCCGTCAGTACACCAGATGTATGGTATTTGAGCACGATGGGGTAGAGAAGCAGAATCGGTATGATAGTAACGATGATTGTCGCCGCCTTCATCGCATCCAGATCAAGCTGTGCAATGAAGTTATTGGCGGCTATATTGGCAACTCCAATCATATTTGTAGAATCATTTTCAACAACAAATTTCTTCAAAAGCACCTGGAGCACGATATTCTTTTCACTGTTGAGGAAAATGCCGGAGTAAAAGAACTCGTTCCATTTCGATACCGCATAGAACATGGATATGGTCAGCATTGGAACCTTCGCCAGCGGAATAAATATTTTAAACAGTATCGTAATATGGCCGGCACCATCCAGCTTGGCAGATTCCAGCAGTTCCTCCGGTATATTCTCGAAGAAGCGCATCAGTATGATCAGATAGTAAACACTGACGCACTTATACATCACCATGGAAAACAGATTGTCCAGCAGGCTCAAATTCTTCATTAGAAAATACTCTTGTACCATTCCGGGCGTAACAATCATCATCACGATCAGGAAATACATGAACACTTTTTTTCCGACCAACCCTGGACGTGTAAGGACATAGGCGGCACTGGAGGTAAGCAGGATGCTTAATGTTGTCCCGACCACCGTAATAAACAGCGAATTTTTAATACTGACCCAAACCAAACGGTTTGACATAATTACTTTAAAGTGTACCAGGGAAAACCCCTGCGGCAGGATGTCCAGCCCTCCTACCATATATACCTTATCCGGGTCGGATAATGCCTTGGCCAGAATATTCAACAGAGGTACAATCATTGTTAATGCTGCCAGAATCAGGACTATACCCATAATAATCTTCGGAAATGTGAACCTTTTTTCTCCAGTCATTTCAACCCCACTCCTTTCCAGTGTTACCAGGCACCCTTGCCGGTAAGCTTTTTAGAAATCACATGCGTGGATACCACCAGTACGGTACCAACAGCACCCTTGAACAAATTTGCCGCTGTCGCAAAGGAATACTGACCGTTCTTCAAACCGATACGATAAACATAGGTATCTATAATATCAATTTTGCTGTTTACTGCATCGTTCGTGAAGTTCAGTACCTGATCCAAACCGGCATTCATAAGGAAGCCCACATTCAGTATCAGCACCGTAACCATTGTCGCGGTAAGCACCGGAAGAATAATTCTTGTAACGATCTGCCAGCGCTTAGCGCCGTCTATATAAGCCGCTTCATAGAGTGTCGGGCTGATGCTGAGGATAGCGGCCGAATAAATGATGGAATCCCATCCGATGCTGCGCCAGGTTTCAGAGGAAAACAGCACCCACCGGATCACACTTCTGTTGGTTAGAAAATCAAATGTCTCCAAGCCGATCGCGTTTCGTATTGTATTTATTGCACCATCGCCTCCGAGAAATTGGAACCATATGCCTGCAATAACTACCCAGGATAAAAAATGTGGCAGATAGGAGATGACCTGTACTGCCTTACGAAAAGGCCCCGTTCTGAACTCGTTTAGCATAAGGGCAAAAATGACAGGCAGTGGGAAAAACAGTACAATCTTCATAAAGCTGATGACAAGAGTATTTTTAATGATTTGGACAAACATCGGAGTAGAAAAAAGCTTCTTAAAGTGCTTTAAACCAACAAAAATATTGTCTCCGATGATTTTGTAGTCATAAAAAGCCAATCGCATTTCAATAATCGGCCAGACATGAAAAATCAAAAAGTATGCCATCGTTGGCAGTAAAATAAGATACAGCACCTTATCCTGCTTAAGCTTCCTTATCGTTTGCCTGCGTTTTTCCAGCGATACCGCTTTCTTTTCTTCTTTCATCTGCAATACAGCTGCTGCGCTTTTTGCCATAATCCCATCCCCCTTTAAATCGGTATCTCTACCCCGCTGAGCAGTACATGCTGCTGCGCCCCGTAAACATCCCTGTCAAGGCATGAGCCTGAGGATTTTGAACGGGCAAAAGTTACCTTGATTCCATATGCCTGATCGAAAAAAACCAGCACCGTAATCCTGTCCTCATCAACCTTGTACAAGCGTGATATCAGAGCTTTTGTAATAATATTCGAATCTTTTACCTTTTGATAGATATCGCAACTGTCAAACAGCACATCTAGCGTAATTTCAAAAGGACCGCTGTTTTTACTTCTGATGACTTTTGCGAGGTCATATAATCTGGCCATCCTATCGCCTCCCTGTTGTAGATTTACTGCGGATGTTAAACCTGGTAATATTCGATCGGAAACAATTCCAGACCGTCTTTAACTGTCATAAGGTGATAGACTGAAAACTCATAAACCGGTCCAAAAGGCACATCACTCGGCGCAAAAGGAAATGCCAGATTACCTGCAGTGGATTTTCTGCCTTCGTAGCCATAATGTAGAAATGTGGAACGTACCGATGAACAAATCATATTGGCTTTGTCCTGCGTTTCGGCCAATACTTCAAACACAACCCCTATTTCGTGTGCAGGTTCTTTGCAGGGTTCAATCTCCCCTAATACACCATTAAGCCCATAATTAAAGAAGTTGATACTGTAACTCTCTTTCGAAATTTCCTTGTAGTAGCTCTGGACTTGCTCTACGACCTGTGCTTCTATTTCTTCAATTCTGGAAATCATGATCTCATCCCGGACACCCGCTATAACAAATGTACGGTAGGCTACCTGCATTGCCCCTTCCAGCTTTATCTGATATTCAGGAGTGAAACTCAGTTTACTTCCTGTTACCTTAACGCTGCCATCCCCTAGCTCTGTGAAGCTGCAATCCTTAAGATTCATTTCGATTCCAGGTCCGTGGAGAATGTACGGATGATCTTTTTCGTAGAATGTGTGAGCCGCCACACTGGTTGTTGTGCATTTCCGTATGGAATTCAGTGGCTTGATGATAAATCCGTCCTCTTGAATGCATCCCAGCATGCAGTCCTTGGTGGTTCCCGGTTCTGCACAGAGTGCGGCACATTCCAGGACCTTTCCTGCGTGATAGGCATATGCCGCATCAAAACCTTTGTGTATTGCTGCTGCAGCGAATGGAGAGGGATCGTATGCCCTTCCGCAGAGTATAATGTCTGCTCCGGCCTCAAGCGCCTTTAAAACAGGCTCGTGACCCATCTGGGCTACAACTCCGGTAGTAGCCTCCAGCCTTTGGCGCGTCAATTCCTTAACTGTCAGGCCCAACGGTTCAACCTCGCCTTTGTCCAGTCCCTCTTGCACAACCGTTTTTGGTATATCCGCCCAGATGATCGCTATTTTTTTGTCCTTTATATTATTTTCCTTCAGGATCTCATCGATAATATCCTTTGTCCAAAGAACGTGGGTTCTTCCTCCGCTACCGCCAGCTGATCCAATAATGACGGGTATACCCGCTTCAGCGCCGGCTGTAATCATCAGTGTCAAGTCCTTTTTGCAGGCGTTTCTGCTCACAATGGCCGTACCAAGGCCCAGCTTATGGGGACCGGCATCTGTAGAACCTGCATCTACCACGATGGCATCCGGTTGATTCTCCATCCCTGCTCTGAAGGACTCCTCCGGGAATCCGTACCCTAACATTCCGCAGGGTGAGAGTATTTTAAATTGCTTCATTCAATCACCGTCTTTCTATGTGCTTAGCCGTTGCTTCTGAAGGCTAATTTGCAGCAAAATTTAGTGTGTTTATTTGTGCATATCAGAAATAATCCATCTTACAGCATCTAGTGCGTCTTTTGCTATATAGGCCGGGTTATACTGCCTCCATGATTCCCTGTGGGTGGTCAAGCTGCCCTCGCCCTCTCCCGTTCTTACCAGCACTCCTTTTGCACCGGTATTATGAGCCATCAGCATATCGCTTTTACCGATATCCCCTACTACATAACAGCTTTCCAGGGCCAACCCGTACCGTTCCTCGGCCTGCTTCATGAAATATGGTGAAGGTTTCTTGCAAATACATTCCTCGACCAGCAGGTGCGGACAGCAGTATACTCCGTCCACCGCACCACCCGCATCCTCAATTTCGCGGATGACTTCGTATATTCGCTGGTTGAATTGATCCATAGTGAGTATTCCTTTGGATATGTGGCTTTGATTTGTAACAATAAAAATCATAAGATCGGACTGTTTTGCTAAAGCAACTGCTTCTTTCGCCATCGGATAAAAGGAAAAATCCATTATATCCCCTAATGGCTCTCCGCCAAGTGTTCCCTGTAAATCAAAAAAGATCGCCTGTTTCAATGAATATTCCTCCATAGTGTGGTGCAGTGTGTGGTGCAGTGTGTGGTGCAGTGTGTGGTGCAGTATATGCTACTTAATTGACTTGTCCACCATGCTCAGATGGTGCTTGATTGATTTGACCGCCGCCTTTTTGTCCCTGTTGACCAGCGCTGTGGCAATTTGCAGGTGTTCCTGTTCAATCTGGGTACGCCGGACCTCATCCTTCTGGCTTCTGTCCGCAATTTCAGCAATAAGATCATAGTATGTATCGATAAAATTCATATAAAATATGTTTTTTGAAACCTCAGCCAACTTGTAATGAAAATAGTAATCCACACTACGAGGTACTTCTGCATCGTTTTGGACTGTTAATATTTCCATCAATTCATCCAGTTCCTCGTCCGTCGCTTTGTCGATTGCTTTCTCGACAACAATCTGTTCCAAAGCCCCCCGGAACTCCAGCAAATCGCTGTAAGTCGCTTTCTTCAGTACATCGCTTACAGACTGGCTCATCAACATATTGTGGACCTCTGGTTGCACATAGGTGCCATCCTTTGGTTTGCGCCGGATATAACCCTGTGATTGCAAAAGCGTCAACGCCTCCCTAAGGATACCCCGGCTGACTCCGAACTGCTCCGCCAGCAGTGTTTCGTTGGGCAGCTTGCTCCCGGCTTTTAGCGTTCCGTCTTTGATCATATTCAATATGCTCTCAACAACCTTGTCCGATAAACGATCGTTCCGTATGGGTTCAATATTCATGCTTACTCCTTACAAGATGAAGGTTCAGTCCTCTACCTTGCTGTCTTTCATGTGACCTTCAGCTTTGGTTTAATTGTTTAACAATTTAACAATACAACAATATCTTATCAGCTTTTCACAATCATTGCAAGATATAATCGTATTTTTTTATTAGACTTCAACAAAACATAATGCTAACAAAACCATATTTTATCTAGCCTCAAA
Organism: Bacillota bacterium; assembly: GCA_023435925.1. Taxonomy (GTDB): domain Bacteria; phylum Bacillota; class Clostridia; order Acetivibrionales; family DTU013; genus JAEZLF01. The sequence goes on along the minus strand of JAEZLF010000319.1, from coordinate 2,631 downwards.
CAGCATAGTCCTTCTAAACCGATATTTACAATTCCGGTTCTCTCTATAAAAACCCCCACTCCAGCTAATGCTATCGGTGTCGCACTGGAGAAATGTACCGACTATGATTTATAAAATTGATACACTCATTCTATCACCGCCTTCTTTTTACTGGTGAACAGCTTTTTCAAACTATTAAAAAGCTATTTTGGGCAGCAACCAAAATAAAAATGAATTCATTCATGGTTCAGCTTTCGTCTATGTTATTCCAAGCATTTAGAGCGCAAAAAAACAAGCCATAATAATTTTGGTTTTATTATGGCTTGTTTGTCTCCAGTAGAGAGCGAATTATAAGTTTACTATCTTCCTGACTTGAAACCTTGGACTTGTCCTGATAACTGACTCTTTAGAAAAACCGATATGATCTTCGTTTTCAACACAGTCAAACTCATATCCGGAAGAATCCCGCAATCTCTAATGCTTATACTTGCCTTCTGCTATTGCGCTTTGCTCAATAGCCTCTATATTGTTCAAGGCTTCGCCTGTTCCCAGTGCAACGCAGGATATGGCCTCGTCTGCAATAATGACATTGATACCGGTCTTCTCCTGAAGCAGCTTATCGAATCCATAGATCAGGCTTCCTCCACCGGTCAGGACAATGCCTCTGTCACTGATGTCAGCAGCAAGCTCTGGAGGCGTCCTTTCCAGGACTGCATGCACCGCCTCGATAATGCTGGAAATCGGCTCTTCAAGAGCATCCATGATCTCTGTAGAGGTAACGGAAATCGTCTTGGGAAGTCCGGATATCAGGTTTCTTCCCCTCACGTCCATAGCGACCTCCTGCACCCTGGGATATACAGTGCCGATATTTATTTTAAGCTCCTCGGATGTGCGTTCGCCGATCATAATATTATGCTTTTTACGCATATATCGAACAATGGCTTCGTCAAACTTGTCGCCTGCTACCTTAATAGAAGAGGATACCACAGTACCACCCAGTGAAATAACAGCGATGTCGGTCGTCCCGCCTCCTATATCAACTACCATACTGCCACACGCTTTGGCAATATCGATACCCGCACCGATCGCAGCTGCTATCGGCTCCTCGATCAAATAGGTTTTTCTTGCACCGGCCTGCATTGCAGCATCTATAACCGCACGCCGTTCGACTTCAGTAACTCCGCTCGGGACACAAACCATGATCCTGGGTTTGAAAAGTCTGAAGACCTTATTTCCACATATTTTGTTAATGAAATATTTTAGCATTCTTTCAGTAATGTCATAATCAGAAATGACCCCTTCTCTGAGCGGTCTAATGGCTATAATATTACCCGGCGTCCTCCCAAGCATCCGGCGAGCTTCCTCACCCACAGCCAGAAGCCTGTTTGTATTTTTATCTATGGCCACTACGGAAGGTTCCCGCAGTACAATTCCCTTCCCCTTAATATAGACCAGCACCGAAGCTGTGCCAAGGTCAATGCCGATATCCTGTCCCAAACCCAATAAAAACACCCCTTCTATTACAACTTGTCCAAAAAGAGTTCTCCCCTAAACCAATCCTGTAAAAGGATCGGATGATTTGAAAGATTTCACACCATTTTACAGGGAAAAGCTTCTAAATACCAATAGAATAATCTTATCATAATATTACAATTATGCAACATTAGATTTCTAAGGAAACACTGTAATTACATGAATAGAAGAGAGAAGTATATTAGGTCCGGTTACCCGCAATGCCCTGTATAAGGAGATTTATTGCCTCCAACATGCGTTCCTCCAAATCAAAGGAAGCATTATGTATGCACCATGAATAACATACCCCTCTCAAAAGGGTCAATATATACTCCACCAGACTATCCGCACTTAAATCAGCTGTTAATGCACCTTCAGCCTGTCCCCTTGTCACAATGTCCAGAAGAGAGTCCAATAAGGGACGGTGTTTGGTGAACCACTCGTTCTCCGGGTTATAAAGCAGCCGCATAGCCTCCAGCCCGGTGCTCATATTTAATCGTGCATAGCTGGATGTGAACATTCTGAGTTGTTCCAGGCTATCTTTCCCTTTCAGGATTTTGGGAAAGATATTGAGGTAAAAGGTATCACCCATTAGATAAAGATCACTTAAAATGTCCGATTTCGTATGGTAGTAACTGTAGAATGTAGCGGGAGATACATTTGCACGCTTGCAAATGTCCCTGATTGTTGCGTTCTGATATCCTTTTTCAGACATAACGCTCATAGCCGCATGGTACAGCTTTTCCCTTGTGTCGACCGTTTTTTTATATTTCATTTTTACTTTCAGTTGCTTACGTGTAGAATTTTCCATCGATCACCATATCAATCAATCTTATACTTATTTTACGTGTTTCTATCATCTTTTACATGTTTCTATCATCAAATATAATAACCTGATTAACATCTATTTACAAGTAAAAACTAATACCAAAATAACAAGCATTAGTAAAAAACAACTTACGTATGATGTATATATAAACATTATCGCAAATCAGTCAGAGAAGGCCAAATGCGAAAATTGAACATGTTTGATTTTGCTTGACATAAGAGCTGAACTATGTTATTTTTCTACTGTAGAGGGGAAATATTGCAGTTTCTCTTCGAATATAATTTAATATAATATTAGGAGGGGTATTCAAT
>JAEZLF010000318.1 GCA_023435925.1 Bacillota bacterium | reverse complement strand
TCTATTATGATAATGTGTCCGATAAGTGGGTAACAATCATCGCCAAAGCATACCGTTACGACAACTCCGGCAATGTGGTAAAAGAACTGGATGCGCTGGGGTATGACAGTGGAACCGGTACATCCATCGACGAAAGGATTAACACCGGTTACGGGACAGTATATACATATAATCTTGCAGGCATACGTTCAACCGTTACGGATCCCGTATCCCAGGAAAGGGCGCTGTCCTTTACGACAAAATATGAGTACGATGGGCTTGGAAGAAGGGTATCTGAAACCAATGCAAAAGGTGTAATCACTACTTACACCTATGATAATGCCGGAAATTTGCTTTCAACAGGCGTACAAAAGGCAGCAGATGCGCAGACTCAGGTAATCCAGACCAATACCTATGACTTTGCCGGAAGAATATTACTACAAACGGACGGCAATGGAAACACAACAACATACGAGTATAATGCATTCGGTCAGTTAAGAGAAACAGTTGACCCTGCTGATGCAACGATACCTTCCAATACAACCACATACCAGTATGATGTGATGGGTAGGCTCAAAAAACAGACCGACAGTACGGGACTCTATGACCTGTACAGCTATGACAACCAGGGAAGACAGTTGTCCCATACGCAGCAGAATGCATCGGGTACACAGCAGATTCTATCTTCGGCGAAATATGACAAAAACGGGAATGCCCGGTTTGTAACCGACGGGAATAACAACACAACCGAAAAAACCTATGACAAGTTAAACAGACTCACAACAACTTCCATTACGGTAAGCGGAACAAACAAGGTAACTGTGTTTTTGGTACAATGAAAACCGAGCGTTCCGGAACTTAAGAAACCCTGCATAAAATGGAAAAACCATTGCAAGCACCCCTTCAAAATAATACCCTTTAAGTTGCGACACTTCAAAGGGGGTACAGAAAGGATGCTGACAATGGATCAGATATATCGTATCAAAAATATGAGCAAGTTTGAAGGCAAAAGCTTGAGAAAAATCTCGAAAATAACTGGGCATGATTTTGAAACAGTAAAAAAGTATCTCGCCAAGGACAACTTCAACCAAGAAATCCGCCCAAAGCAACGGCGACACGGAAAGTTATCCCCATATAAAGAAATTGTAACCACCTGGCTGGTCAAGGATCAACAGGCACCTCATAAACAGCAGCACACTGCCAGGAGAGTGTATGATAGATTACGGGAGGTATATGGAGAAGCCTTTGATGCCAGCGAGAGATCCATCAGAAAGTAAGGCCATCTTTGAGCACATTGGCGGAGTACCGACAGCGATCTGGTTTGACAACATGTCCACGGTTGTAAAGAAAATCAAGGAGTATGGGGAACGTGACCTGACCCAGGGATTTTTACGGTTCATGATGCACTACGGATTCCAGAGCAACTTCTGCAATCCAAACAGTGGACATGAAATATGAAAAGGGGTCTGTAGAGAACAAGGTAGGGTACCACCGTCGGAATCTGTTTGTTCCGGTTCCGGAATTTAAAGACCTGAAGGAGTACAACAAGGAACTCCTGCTGCAATGTGACCGGGACATGGACAGGATGCACTACAAGGGGCGTGGGCGGATACAGGATCTGTTCCGAGAGGATCAACTGGAATTTTTCAAGCTCCCGAGGGTTCCGTTTGATGTATTCCTGCATGAGTTTGCAAAGGCCGACAAGTATGGGAAAATCAGATTTGATGGCAGGATCTATTCTTCTTCTCCGGATCTGGCAGGCCGACAGGTCACCATTAAAGCCGGAGCCTATGATATCGACCTGCTAGATGCTGATTGCAACCACATCGTGCGACACAAACGGCTTTACGGCGAGGAGAAGGAGGCCATGTACTGGATTCCTTATCTTGAATTGATGTCCAAAAGGCCGACGGCATTAAAATATTCCGGACTTTTCAACCAATTACCGGGCAACCTGCAGGAATATCTGAACCAATGCGACTATGAACGCAAAAAGCAGTCATTGAAGCTGCTTTCCAGAATGACCATGACGACAGGCTTTGAGATAGCCATCGAAGCTTTTGAAGAAGGAATCCAATTGGGGGTCAAGGATCCGGACAGTATCTGGGCGGTTTATTGCCGCTTAACGACCGGAACTTTACCGGATCCGGAGATCGAGCTTTCCACTATGGTTCCAGAACTGAAAAAGTATACCACGGATATCCAGGTATATGATGAATTGATTGTCCCCGGAGGGCTGCCGTCATGAGTTCAGATGCGTTGATCCAACATTATTGCAAGGAACTGCGGTTTGGAAAAAACATATATGAAAGCTATTCAAAGATTGAGGAGACCGAATAAATTCCAAGATTTACTTTGTAAACATGTTTACAAAGACTACCATAAAGATATTGGAAGTAGGACTCTTTATTGTAAACAAGTTTACTTATACAAAGTCATTTGCAAATATTTTTTCGGGATATATGAATCAAATGAGTTTCTTACTATCTCTGATTTGTCTTGATAGTAATGGATTAGTTTTAAACACTTTTTGATATACCCGCCAGTTTAAGAATGTATTTATATTGCCGAAAGGCCTATTGAACTTAGCTGGTGAAGCATATGCAAGAGGTATAGGGAAATCCAATAATTCTTTTTTCAGGATATTGACTTCCAGGCTATCGGAAGGAACATCAATACCTGGTCAGAATTATGGATATTCATTATCTATCATGATATAATAATTATCAATAACTGCTACTTTATGAAAATAGTAACTTTGATTTGAATGGCTCGCAAATTCTTTCTGATAACGGATTGGTTAATCTTCGATATTGCATACTGCTAAGGGGGACAGTTAATGTCTACACATAATTTTAAAGAGATGCTTCCAGCATATTTAGGGGACAAACCCTATATCTTTATTAGTTATTCCCACATGGATTCGGAATCGATAAAAGAAGATATCTGTTATATGAATTCGGAAGGATATCGTATCTGGTATGACGAGGGAATTGAAATCGGAAAGGACTGGCCTGACGAACTTGCCACAGCTATTCAGAACTGCACCCAATTCATCGTATACATAAGCAGGCATTCCATAAAAAGCGAACATGTCAAGGATGAAATATTCTATGCTCTCAACAACAATAAGAAAATCGTCCCGATCTATCTCGAAGAGCTGGTACTGCCCTCGGGACTTGGACTGAAGCTTGGCAGCAAACAGGGAATCATGCAATATCAGCTTACCCGGACAATGTACAATGCTTACCTTTGCAAAGCCCTATACCCGGAGTGCAGGGAGCAGGATACCCGGGAACCGGATCGGCAAGAAGATGAAATGGGGGAAGGAATCAGAAAAGATTCCGGTGATGCCGGTCATGTCCCGGACTCGTCTTCATTTGTTACAGGAGACAACGAAGACCCTTTTCCCGGTCGGATTAAAGAAGAAAAACAGCTAGGGATAAGAGAAAATCCCATTGAAGGAAAAAGTTCGGCCAAAAGGATAAATCCCGTAAAAAGAATGATTCCCGGAACTACAGGACGGCTTATTGGGGCAGTGGTACTTATCGGAATCATATCGATCGCAATCGTATTCACTGTGCAAGCTCTTGGCCCAAATTCCAGTGCAACCCATCCGGCGAGCACATTGCAGAATACAGGTACACCCATTACGGGCACGGAAAACAGGGAGGGAAATACGGTAACAACAGCCGATATTACGATTACTACAAATCAAGAAGCCTCCGGTAATATAACCGAAATTTCAGATGTTGCCGGAACAAGCGCTGAGCCAAGTCTATCCCCGGATGAGAATTCAAGTACATTTACACAGGATGAGAATCTGGAGAAATTGCTCGGCGATATCGATATTTCCGTATCTGTTGATGAACTTGTCGCTCAAATAAGAAAGAAAATGCCTGTTTTTACAGAAGTCACGACTCGGTCGGCAATCGATACGACCAGCAGGGGGTATGCGACTTTTTCGGCAAGAAAGATGTTGCTGATGAACAGAATATCCCAGTCGAAGGTAAAGATTCAGAATATCAAGGATCAAAGGCTTGTCCTAGAGGAGAATAATAGAAGAGGCAAGACCTATATTACGGATCTTGATGAATTCAATAAAGCGGAACTTGTAACCCGGAGGGACAATACAAGCAAGCTGATTTCTTACATTGATGAAAAGCTTGAATTTGACAATTTAAGTGCGGATGAGAAATCCCTGATCCTGAAAAAAAAGGAATATCTACTGGATCTGGATAAGGAAATCAGGACGATTATACAGGAAGTGACTGATTTACGTGCCCGACAGAATGATAAAATCGCCGAAAGGGATTCACAGGACAAAACACTTGAATCAGAATTGAATGAACTCACAAGCGCCCTTTCTGAGTTAGAGAAGGAATTAGAGGCATTGAATACTGCTGAACAAAATACGGGAAGTGCCCCAAAATACACTGGTGGAAATTAGTAGTATTGTTATCAATAGGCGACATTAGTATGAAAAAATCAAGTGACATTCACCAGGTCAAAAGAGTCTGAAGCAGGATCTCTCAAGGTAGGAATAATAACGGGCCTCGGCAATTTAAAAAAAGCAGTTCTTACAATATCTAAATTATGTTAGAATTAACCTTATCTAAGTAAACATGTTTACAAAGACAGGCATAAAGATATTGCAAGTAAAGCTCTTTATTGTAAACAAGTTTACTTGTGTAAAATAATGGCCATTTAAAGAATCCCAATAAATCAGTCTTTGTCAAGTTTATATCAGTCTGTAATAATCACTTAACCATTTTCATAACCCAAGGTCGCAGGCTAAACCTTGCCCCCCATAATCCGAAACTTACTGTGTACAAAACACATTCCAAAATCTAATAATGAACGAAGTTAACTAATTATTGGGGGGGTCTTATGTTTATACGTGGCAAAAATAATAGAGGGAAGCTAACCTATGATCTTTATAGAACAGTAGATGATGTATACAGAGACTGGAACCTAATGGCCAAAGCCAATAGACAAGCAAAAGAGTGCTCCAAATGCCTTTATTGTAAAGATGGGTTCTGTGGAAGATGTAAACGATGGTGCAATATTGCACGACCAGATTGTGAAATATTGAAAATTAAGTATAGTCATGCTAATTCCAAAAAGCAATATCTGCAACAAAGCATTAATTAAGCTATACTAAAGGCTATTCTGCTTTTAGTATAATGAACTACTCGGTCTGGCACATATAAATCCTTACATAAAGTGGTGACTCAGACGGTAATCATTTGTAAACATACTTATAAAAATCAACCTGAAGAGGCAGAAAACAGCGCTCAAGATTGTAAACAAGTTTACTTGAACAAAGCCATTTGTAAGTATTTTTTCGGGATATATGAATCTAGAGCGTTTCTTACTATCTCTGATTTGTCGATATCCTCATGTGCAGACATAAGGCTAATGGCAGTTCTTTGTTGTTCGGTTATATAGTAAGTCTGCCTAAGAACACTATCCGGGTCAGTGGTATTGGTATCCGTTTTTAGTGTACCAAAATAGATAGCTTTGCCTGCTTCACTATGCTTTCCCTGATTTATATCACGTTTCAGACGGTTGTCAAATCTACTCATGATTCAATACCTCCAATGCTAGTTGTCTGTAAGCTGTTTTTCCTTCGAACTTATCTGGAGAGCAATCTAAAATGTTTCTAGCTAGAATAGTTAAGTCTGAGAATTTAATGGATTTTTTCACAACAATATCGAATACAGGTATGCTACCTTTTCTTGCTTCGCGGAGAACCTCTTCGCTGTGGATAGTTCTGGAATCATACATAGTTGGAAGAATGCCAAGAGTGGTAAGCCTGGGATTAAGCTCGGCGACCTGGACAATTGTATCTTCTAATAGCTTTAACCCCCTATAGGCTAAAAATTCACAAGCCATAGGAATAATTAGGTAATCCGAGGCACACAAACTATTGACAGTGAGATTTCCAAGGCTGGGTGGACAATCGATGATTATTGAATCATACGCTTTGTTGATTTTTCTGATGCATTTAGCAAGCAGATACTCTTTCCCGATTTTTGCACTCAATTCAACCTCAGCAGCTGATAGATCTATAGAACTTGGCAGTAAGTCATAACTGCCAAGTTCTATAATAGTATCATTAATATCTACAGAACCGGACAATACGTTATAAATGCTAATCTCCAATTCGCCTGGTTCTATACCCTGACAGATGGTAAGACTAGCTTGAGGATCTAGATCGATCATTAATACTCTCTTGCCATGCTCTGCGAGGCATGCTGATAAGTTCCATGTTGTTGTGGTTTTTGCTGTTCCACCTTTCTGATTAGCGATAGAAATTACTTTCATACTTTGCTACCTCCGTTTTGATAAGTTTCCAATTATTCGGTTCAAAAGGCTCTATGCTATAAGATAATAGTAAACAAGTAAACAAATAGGCAAAATATTAATCGGGTTGATCTACGTATGGTTGTTATCTAATACATTTATTCTTATCGTCCCAAAAGACGATAAGTCGTCGGTTGTCCGTACTTGAGAGTATCTTAGCAAAGGGCAGACCCTGATAACTATCAGCATTAATAATCACGTTTTGGTCAATATTATCAATAATATACTGGTCTATTTGTTGCTTTATGCGTAAGTAGCCCCGCGATCCTTCTTGGTCTCCCTCAAGTAATTCTTGGTTTATAGAGGAATCAATTAAGGCTGACCAGATACATTTTGCAAGATAACCTCGATGATTCGTAATACCTGAGTTTATCCTAACATTGCTATAATTACTCCAGGCAAGGGTTAGTACAGGGTGACAAATATCATGCATTCGGCTTCTTACAATGGATAATGGGTAATCTGATGTATTACAGGAGTCGACACCGAAATATAGATCCTCAATAGCAGCAGGTAGTTATCGTGTGTTCCAAACCGGGACGTACCCTGGGGGACGTATGGCATCCACGGCACAATCTTTGACAGTTCTATTGGCTCAGCAGCCAGTAAAGGCTGTATCCGTATGTTCAGCGAGGATGTGGCTGAGCTGTATGCCCTTGTACCCATCGGTACAGAGGTTGTCATTGTAAATGGGCAATTTGGCCCTTTTGGCAGGGGGTTTGCGGAAATCAACCCTGGGGACAGGGGCTCCGATGTACTTGCCATTCAGCGGCAGCTCATGGAGTTGGGTTTCTATAGCGGTGAGCTGGATGGTATATACCAGGATGATCTAAAAAAGGCACTTCATCAATTTCAGCGATCCAACGGCCTGACGGCCAAGAACACTATTACAAAGGACGATTGGCTGATGATGGGATTCCGTGAGTTTGAGTGAGTTAAACTATTTCCGGGAAATCAATATCCTGTCGAGTGCTTGATTTATCTTTCTTATCAATCTTTTTGGCCTCTATACTTAGCATATTTATTAAATAATATGCAAAACATAATTTGCATATCTATTGATAAAAATGCTAAACTAGGGTATGATATTAGAGGAATGAGGTGAAAGAATGGCGATTGCATCTGTAGAAAATGTTATTAAGCTGCTATATTCATATAATCCCTGGTGGCGCGTTGGAACAATGCCTCAGGATATGGTGAAGCCCACTAAGCGTTTTGCATACTTTGAGTCTATGTGCTGGATGGAGCATACTTCTGTACGCAGATTTGTGCTGCTTTCCGGGGCCAGACGTGTTGGCAAGACAACCATTATGTATCAGATGATTCAAAGCTTACTTGATAAGGGTATACAGCCAAAGCGTATACTATATGTATCCTTTGACCACCCTATACTGAAGTTTTACTCTATGGAGGAGTTGGTAGAAATCTATACTACCAATATTTATCCAGAGGATAAATTATGGCTCTTTTTTGACGAGATCCAGTATGCAGATGACTGGGAATTGTACCTTAAGGTATTTTATGATAACAAGCCGCACGTTTATATTACAGCTACCGGGTCAGCTAGTCCGGTTATTGAAAAAGGTGCCGGTGACAGTGGAGTTGGTCGATGGAATATTATCCGTGTACCTACATTATCCTTCTATGAATACTGTAAACTAGCCGGTATTAAGGATGTTCCAAAACTGAATGTTGATGTAAAGCCTACCTCCCTTGTTTCAATGAGTGAAAGTACACAGAGAGAAGTCATGCACTTGCTGGAGCCTTTACAAAAGCATTTTACAAGATACCTTACAGTTGGTGGTTTTCCTGAACTTGTTCTTTCTGATGATGACTTTGGTGCACAGAGGATACTGCGTGAAGATGTGGTTGATAAGGTGCTCAAAAGAGATATACCAAGCCTTTTCAACATAAGGAATTCGGCGATATTGGAAAAGGTGTTTTTATATCTGTGTTTTAATTCTTCGAATATTATCAATACTTCCACCATAAGCAAGGAGCTTGATGGTACTCCAAGGGCTACTATCGATAGTTATATCGAATTCCTTGAGAGAGCTAACCTGATTTATAGGAGTATGCCGGTTGGATTGGCTGGGAAGATGATACTGAAAGCTGCACCAAAGATTTATATATCCGATGCAGCAATAAGAAACGCTGTCCTTATGTTGGATTTTAATGATTTGGTATCCAACCCTGAGGAGATGGGACTTGTAGCTGAGACAGCTGTTTATAAGCATCTTGCTTCGTTCTATTATCCCTCGAAGGCACGTGTAGGTTATTATCGTAAATCTGGTCAGCTACCTAAGGAAATAGATGTTGTGGTGGATTACCCTACTGGGAAGATACTTGCCGAGGTCAAGTACCGGGAGAATCCGGTAATAAAGCAGGATGATGCTATTGTAGAATTGGCTGACAGCGAAAAGGATAAGGTCCTTGCCGCTATTGTGGTAACAAAGACCTCTGATTCATATGGCATATTGCCTTATAAAACCAAGGTGCCTATTTACAAAATTCCTGCTTATGCTTTTCTGTATCTCCTGGGGCACGCTGAAGAGAAGGGGTATAAGGGGTAAAACTACAAAGACAGGGTGGGGGATGTACAGCATCCACGGCACAATCTTTGACAGTTCTAGTAAGCCTAGCGGATAACCGCAGCATTAATTGCGATATTTCGCTTGAACACCTCTTTTTATGCTGGATTAATACCGCTAAGCCTGCTCCTAAACTTACTTATATGCTGCACCGTTATATTCCGCACCTCTCATAATTGAGAAATGAAAGACCGGTTTCACAACTTTTTTTATACTTATTCTCATATGCGGCATGTTCGCCGGGCAGAATATGAGACTGGAACGTGTTAAAAGATGGGTTTCACCATTCATTGTGACCTCAATTTCTGCATTCAGGTTATAAGGATCGCTGGGGTCTGAGCCAAAAAAACCAACTATTTCATCGTCCTCATGCTGATGCTCTTCAAAAACCGGGTCGCGCTCAGGTACGGCATAATACCAAGCGGTATTCATCTGAAAAGCGCCGGGGCAAACATTTCCGTCAATCCAGAGAATACGGTTTGAAAACTTTTTGTACATCTCCTGAAACTCGGGAGTACCTTGGTTCGGATATTGCAAATCCTGAATAATATATTTACCATACTCACCTTCGTTGTTGCTAAATACCATGTTTTCATCTCCTTTCAAGCTTATGTTAACACTTATGCCTGAATTTTACAACGGATATTCCGCGGGATTCTTGAAATGAAAACGATTGTAGTTTATGTTATTATACAAATTGTGCCTTTTCATTTATCAATTTGATATGGTAAGATATTAATGTATAAAAAGGGTAAGCAGCATGTAGATGATGTGAAAGAATGACCCCAAGCTCATCAGGGAGTGAATATCAATGAGTCTGGAAAATAATACAATATTAAATGCCTATTCTATCGTAATAATTCTTATTATCTATGCTCATGCCTTAAGAATTTTTGAAAAAGATTCTTTGCAGGATAAACTTTATATGTGGATGTTATACACTACGGTTTTTATGTTGTGTATTGATACTTTAAGCAGATTTGACGGTAATGCTTTTGTATTTTATCCGATGATTAATGCGTTCGGGAATTTTACAATTTTTATGATGAACCTTATTTTGCCGTCGCTGTGGATCGCCTATGTTCACTTAAGGGTGTTTCATGATGAAAAGAAAACCAGAAAGTTGATTTATCCCCTAAGTATCATTAACACCATGAATGTGGTTATTCTGATATTTTCTCAACCTTACGGGTGGTTTTATTACATTGATTCGAATAATTTATACCACAGGGGTCCGTTCTTTTTGGCCCCTGTTTTTGTTGCAATTATTCTGATTCTTTTGGCTTTTTCAATCACACTAGTAAATCGCAGAAGACTGGGAAAGAAAACTTTCTTATCACTTCTATTTTTTGCAGTTCCTCCATGCGCCAGTATTGTTTTACAAATTAGATTTTACGGTATATCACTGATGCTCAACAGTGTTGTTCTATCGCTACTGGTAATTTTTATGAATACTCAGAATCACAGCATTTATACCGATTATTTGACAGGAGTAAGCAACCGCAAGAAGCTGGATGCATATATAAAGGAAAAAGTTAACTCGTGTGCTGAAGGGAAGGGTTTTTCAGCTATCATGATAGACATAAATAACTTTAAGTACATTAACGACACCCATGGGCATGACGTGGGGGATAACGCATTGGAGACTACTGCAAAACTGCTTAAAAGCTGCATTCAAACAAATGATTTTATTGCAAGATATGGCGGTGATGAATTTTGTATCATTCTGGATACATCAAACAAAAATGATTTGAAGGCTCTGGTTCATACCATCAAAAACTGTCTTGAAAAGTATAACAAGTCCGGCTCCAACGCGTACAAGCTCTGGGTTAGTATTGGTTATGCGGTATATGACTGCCACTTACGTATGAGCGCGGAGGAATTTCTTAAAAAGGTTGACATATTACTGTATCAGGATAAAAAGACATACAAAAACATGTCCTCCCAGTGACAAGAAGACCGGCTTTGCGGCCTGTTATAACGAGGCCAAGATGTTCCCCACCTCTATACGTGGCGTGTACAGTTTTGGTTTGCAGGCGGTGAGCATACCTCCCAGGATGCATAGGCGAGCAGCAAACGTAGTTTGCGACCAGTCAAGTAAAGCTTGCGACCAGCCCGCCTCGTTGAAACACTGCTGAGGTAAGAAAATTTTTCTCCAAACGAAAAATTTTCTTTGAACCGAAGTGTTATAACATGCTGTATACAACATTGCGCAGTCTTGGTGCATGGAACTCTTCCAAGCTGGGCTGCAGCTGCTGCATATAGGTTACCGTCAAATCCTCTTTACGGTCAATCATCATCCATGTTCCCAACATGCCAGACCAGCCAAATTCTCCGATACTTCCATTGCAGCCGCCTTTCGCGGGATCCACCATGACCCTGACACCGAGGCCGTAACCGTACCCTGCGTGGTGAGGCCAGTTATAATCGGCCTGCTGCTGGGAATTGAGATGATTTGTTGCCATCAGGTCCACGGTCTTTCTACCGAGGATCCTGACACCGTCCAGCTCGCCGTGATTGCAAAGCATGCGGATAAAACGCTGATAATCTCCAAGAGTTGAAAGTAAGCCTGAACCGCCGCCCTCAAAGATGTCATCTGCATGAATATGCATATCCATATCCGTACTTTTTGTAAGTGCTCCGTTTTCAGCACGGTAATAGAAGCTGCATAGATCTTTCATTTTATCCTCCGGAATACGGTGGAATGTATTTTTTAATCCCAGGGGGTCGAATATTTCGTCCTTCAGGAACCGGCTGTATTTTTTGCCGGATACGACCTCAATAAAAGCCGCCAGTACATCATGACTAAAACCATAGCGCCAATGAGTTCCCGGGTCAAAACAAAGCGGGACGGAGGCCAACATTTTTACAGTTGTGCGCAGATCATATTTTGTTCCGGACGCAGCCCATTCCTCACTCTTCTTTTTGATCTGACGACCGGTTTCCGTGTCGTCACCGCCATAGGGCAAGCCTGAGGTCATCATGAACAAATCTCTGATACGGATGGGGTAGAGTGCCGGTGACGCAGACAGGGTACCGTTTGAGGAGGTTCTGTATACCAGAGGGTTTCTAAATTCAGGAAGGTATTCACATAAAGGATCATTCAAATGATAAAGCCCTCGCTCATATAACATCAGGGCTGCAGTGCACGTAATGACTTTGGTCATAGAGAAAATCCGGAACAGTGTATCAGCGGTAATAGGTGTCTTGGCTTCGATATCGGCATACCCAAAATACTCTTCGTAAACCGTGTTTCCCTTGTGCACAACAGAACATGAACACCCCGGAGGACCTTTTTCCACAAAGCTTTTCAACAATGGGGTCAAATTAGTGAACCTGTTCATAAGAAGAAACCTCCCTAAAGAAAATTCTAACAATAGCTTAGCATCTTCTGTAAAGGTTTGCAAATTAAATCAGGCTTATTCAAACCTGGATTCACAAAACAAAAAGTAGATATGTGCAAAGGGCATGATCAGTCATATATCGTTAATTGACAGCCAGAGAATTTAATAATATACTTTCAGGCAGAGAGCCCATGCTTGGTGACGGCTGTATGGCAGCTTTGTCAGGAACATAGGAGTTGCCTGACAGAAGGGCTGAAATTGAACAACGTCACAGTTCCCCTCCTCTCCTGGCTCTTTTACTTAAGCAAAAAGCCTTGGTGGGGGTTACCGATTGAAAAAGCTGTCAGTGGCGGGTTACAATCTCCCAGTGACGTTGTTCAAACGCCACGTTTAGGCGTGGCGCACGAAGTGTAGCGTAGGGCGAATTCATTTTGCCCGCAGCGAGGGGGTATGGGGGCTTGCCCCCATTGGAAATTGAAAGCTGAAATTATGGACACTGTTAATCGAAGAATCGAGGCAAGTAAATAATGGACAATAAAAGGTTTCTCACTCCTGTAGAAATTGCTGAGGCTACGGTAAAGTCCGGAATAAAGAAAGCCAATTTGCCCATTACCAAGATGCTGATGCTTGGTATATTGGCGGGTGCTTTCATTGCATTTGCGTCTGAAGGCTCCAACATGGCTGCATTTAATTTATTTGCCAGGCCTGAGACATATGGATTGGGAAAAGCTTTAGCGGGTGCTGTTTTTGGTACAGGGCTTATGCTGGTTGTTATAGCAGGCGGAGAGCTATTCACAGGTAATATTTTAATTATAATAAGCACTTTGGATAAAAGGGTCAACATAGGGGCAATGCTAAAGAATCTTTTTTTTGTTTATTTGGGGAACTTCATTGGATCTGTTTTTATAGCTTATATGATGACACAATCAGGCTTGTTCAACAGCGGTTCCAGTATATTGGGCGCCGTTACGATCCAAATAGCTGCTTATAAAACGGGGTTAACCTTTATGCAGGCTTTTTATCTAGGTGTGATGTGCAATTGGCTTGTTTGTCTTGCTGTATGGATGGCAACAGGTGCAAAAGATATCACCGGCAAGCTTTTGGCGATCTTCTTCCCTATTTGGCTGTTCATTACTTCAGGCTTTGAACATAGTATTGCCAATATGTATTATATTCCTGCAGGAATTATGGCAATGAAAAATACCGGGTGGGTAAATGCTGCACGATCTATAGGTGTTACTCCTGAAAAGATAGCGGGACTGAATTGGCGGACGTTTGTTACAAATAATCTGATGCCAGTAACGCTCGGCAATATTGTGGGGGGCGGTATTTTTGTCGGAGTAGTATATTGGTATGTGTATGTCAAAAAGAACAAACGTAAGGGGGCTATTGGTGATGAATGCTGAAGCAATCCATCAGAACCTGAGCTCCCTTTTTTGGTCTGCGGAAGCTCTGGCCAATAGAGCCGCTTCTGTAATATAGAAGGAATCTTCGGCACTGACCATGCACTTTCGCTCCCCTCTGACCTGGGCCAGAAAATCGTCAAATATATTCATAGGAGACGTATCCGGAATCGCTATCTCCTGAGTACCGGTGGTGGACTTATTGGTAAGATACACTTTTCGATCTCTCACTTCAACAACACCCTCCGTTCCAACAATACGGATCCGATCGTCATCGTGACTGTCTGCGGAATCGGGACGCAAATAGTCAATGCTTACAGATCCAAAAACTTCGTTTGTCATGGTAATACTGCATAGTGCGGAAACCTCAAGCTCCTCATGCTGTCGGTTATTCAGACTGGAGTGAGCTATTATGGCCTGTTGCTCCAATTATACAAACCTTCATGATGATCCCTCCTTATCGGTAATATGCTTTAATATTCGTTGATGACTGTAAATATCAGCTGGCGTTCCCAAACAATGCCTTCAAAGCTCGGACCGTTTTTAAAATATATTTCCATTTATCCGATATGCCGGAGCATTCCTGGATTTCCTTGACACAAGTGCAGGGAATACAGTATTTCGCCCTATAATTCCTGCTTCGGAACCGGCTCTTCAGCTGCAACCCTAAGGATCGGTTTTCCTGCCTCAACCAAAACCTTGTTACCTATCAGGAAAAAGCTTAGGATGAATAGGAGTACGCCGGTTATGATAAGCAACAGCTCTATCTCTACAATATCGGACAGCGGACCGAACGCAAGCATGGACAGCGGCATGATGGAGCTGGATATCATACCAAGGACGCCGAATACTCTGCCAAGAAAATCTGGCTCCACTTTTTCCTGAAACAGTACGGTGGACGGAGTATTAAAGAACGGTATAGCAATTCCAACCAGAATCATAATCGCAAGATAGATCCAAAACACAGGAATGATCCCAAGCGCAAAGGTGCAAATTCCGAATACAAAGCTTGCAAAAGTCATTGTGTAAACTCGATTCTTAAATCCACCCCAGGCAGTCATAATGATGCCTCCGAACATCATACCGATAGAGAAGCTAACCTCAACGGCTGTCAAACGCCAGACGTCATCACCAAAACTACGCGTAACCTGCAGCGGCGTCAGGAATGAGGCGGGTGTTGCCAGCAAGAAGAAAACTCCGCAAAATATAAAGAATTTCTTAATATAGTCATGATTCTTAATATATTCAAAACCCTTCTTTAAGTCGCTGAAATAGCTGACTGTTTGCTTTTCCAGAGCTTTGGCGTGGGCCGGAACTTTTAACAGGAAAAGCAGAATTGATACCGCGATGGCAGCTGTAATGACATCAATCAAAAAAATGAAATGGAGCGGAGCCATTGAAAGCAGTGCTCCGCTCAGCATGGGAGACAACAGCATGACAAGAGCCTGAATGCTTCCGTTGGTACCATTTACCTTTGTGAGCTTATCCTCCGGTACAAGCTGGGGCAACATTGCACCGATAGCTGGTGTTTGAATACCCGAGCCTATTGCGCGTATAACGGACATTAAGAAAAGAAGCCATATCGCATCAAATCCCATAAAAAACAGTATGGCTAAAATAAGGGTTGATATTGCAATCAGTGAATCGGATAAAATGATTAGCGTTTTCCGATTATAGCGATCTGCCCATACTCCCGCAAAGGGAGACAGGAAAAAGGTCGGCAGAAAACCGCACACAATGGATATAGCCATCATGACACCGGACTGCGTATTTAATGTGATATACCACATAATAGCATACTGAACCAGAGACGATCCGAAGAGGGAAACCGTCTGGCTGGCTAAAAAAAGCATTATATTTTTCTTCCACTTTTCATTCATAATGATACTTTCTCCAATCCTTTTTCTATAGCATCCATTTCAATAACATTCATCAGATTACTGTACCATTTTTTCTGATGGCGGATGCGGCTCATGAATTATGGCTCATACATTATATATGCACTTTTTAATGTACGTCAAACCATTTTTCGTGTCTGTTTTGTTGTGGATAATAAGAGTAGTAAATATATCAGTACCAAATGTCAACGCAGAACTATTTTTTTATTTTTTATTAATCTGTAAAATACGATTATGACATAATGATTTTTAAAGACTTGATAATTTTCTAGATTCGGAATAGATAGTATAGAATCTTGAACTACAGAGAAAGGAAACACATCAATGAACCGGAGTCTGTTAAAAACCTCAAAAAGAAAAGGATTGTCTCTTTTTTTCATGATACTGCCTTTACTGATAATTGTGTTTTTGCTATCGTATCTTCCTTTATATGGATGGGTCTACGCTTTCTTTGATTACAAGCCGGGCTTGCGTTTAAGCCAGTGCGAATTCGTAGGTCTTAAGCATTTCCTTGTTATGTTTTCGGATCCCTATTCCGCGGCGGAGGTCGCGCGGGTCCTCATAAATACAATTTCCATGAGCTTTCTTGGAATTTTAACCTCTCCATTGCCAATGATTATGGCTATTATGCTAAACGAAGTAAAGTTTAAGCCATTTAAAAAAGTGGTGCAAACACTAAGTACAATGCCGAATTTTATAAGCTGGATTCTTGTGTATGCAGTTGCTTTTGCTATGTTTTCGGTAGGGGATGGATTCGTCAATCGTTTATTGCTTCAGTTTAACATAACGGATACTCCGATAAACTTTCTAGCATCAGATGAACTGGTATGGATAAAAATGCTTTTATGGAACACATGGAAAACTATGGGGTGGAATGCAATTATATATATTGCCGCTATCAGTGGTATTGACCAACAGTTATACGAAGCCGCTACAGTTGATGGAGCAAACCGTATGCATTGTATATGGCATGTTACAGTACCTAGTCTTTTATCGACCTACTTTGTTTTACTCTTACTATCTATTGCTAATTTTGTTAATAGTGGTATGGAACAATACTATGTTTTCCAAAATGCTATGACAAAATCCTCTATAGAAGTATTAGACTTATACGTTTACAATCTAGGTATCATAGGGCGTAATTACTCATTTTCTACAGCAATTGGGATATTAAAGTCTGTTACTAGTATTCTTTTACTATTTTTCGCAAATTTTTTGTCAAAAACCACCAGAAACGGCGAGTCTATCATATAAACTTTTTGAGATGCGGAGGTTATTTGAATGAAATATAAAAGGTCATTTGCCAGTGTTGTTGTAGATACAATGAATTATATGATATTAGGGATATTTACCTTGCTATGCTTTTTCCCATTTTATTACTTATTCATAAATAGTATTAGTGACAATACCCTTTCCTCAAATGGATTGATACTGTTTTGGCCAAAAGGAGTACATTTTGAGAACTATATAAAAGTAATGCAAATACGGGGTCTGGGGCAAGCTACATTAGTGAGTCTTGCAAGAACAGCTATCGGGACTGCATCCAACGTATTGTGCTCAGGCTTTCTTGCGTATGCAATCACAAAGAAGGAGTTATTTGCAAGAAAATTCTGCTATAGGTTTGTATTAGTTACAATGTATCTTAATGCCGGGATTATTCCATGGTATATGAATATGAAAATGCTGGGTTTAACCGATAATTTTTTGGCTTATGTAATCGGAGTTATTTCGCCCTTTTCACTGATACTATTTAAAACCTATGTCGAAAGCTTACCTGCTTCGTTGGAGGAATCAGCGCAGATTGACGGAGCTGGATATATAACTATTTTTTTTAAAATAATTGCCCCACTTTCACTTCCTATAATAGCAACCCTGGCTGTTTTCACAGCGGTATGGCAATGGAATTCATTTATAGATACATTGTTTTTGATGAATGACTCGAAATATTATACGCTGCAGTATGTTTTATACCGATATCTGATGGAGGTACAATCCATAGCCAGAGCAATGCAGCAGGCATCCCAATCCGGTGGCGGATTTGTAGCGCCTCCGCGTCAGCTGAATGCGACATCAATCAGAATGACACTAACCATGGTGGTGGTATTTCCTGTTCTGTTGGTTTATCCGTTTTTCCAACGCTACTTTGTAAAAGGCATAATGATAGGGGCGGTTAAGGGATGATCTGCTCGCTTAATTAATATAACGTAAAACGAATGAGAATATCTGAAGAATGTTGGGGGTGGAATAAGTTTGCACCTCATAACATAGACCTCGGAAGCCCTCATGGTCTTCGAGAGTATTATAAAATATTTAGGGAGGTAATAGAGTATGAAGTATATTTCCAAAAGCATTTCACTAATTCTAGCATTACTAATGGTTTTGTCTTTAGCTGCGTGTGGTACTGGCACACCTGCGGAGGAGCATGCAGTCAAAAGTGAAACGACATCCGTTCCAAACTCTGAAGCCACAAAGGATAAGCTGACGGTACTGAAGGTTATGTCAGGAGCCACGCAAACCGGTTTCATCGAAGACTTTTTCATTGCGGACATCTGGAAGGAAGAGATGAATATAGGGGTTGAAACAGCTTTTATTGAAACGGAAAAGCTTCAGACCTTAATGGCAAGCGGCAGTCTCTATGATATTACAGTTTTTCAGAACTCAACCGATTATCTCAATGCAGTTAAAGCTGGACTTCTTGTAAATCTTGACGAGCATAAAGAGAAGCTTCCAAATCTTTTTTCAGTTGGTAAAAATTCGTTGCAGTATCTTCGGGACAATGTAAGCGATGGAACCGGTAATGCTTACGGCTGCGGCACTTGGATCAGCAATGAGCTACAAACAGTCGGGAATCCAAACAGCAGTATTAATATTCGTTGGGATTATTACAAAGAACTGGGCTATCCCCAAATAGCAACTTTCGAGGATCTTCTTCCCGTTATGAAACAAATGCAGGATGCCCATCCTACCAATGATAATGGACAGAAGGTATATGCTTTTTCCTTACATCCTGAGTGGGATAGTGTGATGTGTTTTGCAGGCACGGTCATATCACCGCTTTTTGGATATTGCGAAACGAATAGCTTCATGGAGGTCAATAATGCGACACAAGAAGTTAAATCAATCCTGGAGGAGAACAGTACATATTTCCGTGCCCTGAATTTCTTCTATAAGGCTAATCAAATGGGCATTCTTGATCCTGACTCGCTGACGCAGACCTGGAATGATGTCTGGGAGAAGATGGGCAACGGGCGTATACTTACTACTTACTGGAGTTGGGGTGCTGATGCTTTCAACAGCCAGGAAAGAGCGGATCAAGGAATAGGATTCCGAAATGTAATCCCGGATGACTTTGTCTCCAGTATGCATGGAGTAAGTCCACAATATATAGGGGGAGGACATATCTGGGCAATATCGGCTTCGACAAAACATCTGGATAAAGCACTGGAATTTACAGATTGGAATTATTCATATGAAGGAGTATGGAAGTTGAATAATGGAAAACAAGGGGTTCTATGGGATCTAGATGAAAATAACGAGCCTTATATAACAAAACAAGGCTACGAGATCCTTGCGACAGCTGATGGGATTATGCCGGGCGGCGGAAGTATCTATATGGCTAGAAGCCTGATTAACGCTTTTGGTCCGGATAAACGCTCCAATTATTCTAAATATAATAACAGGCGGATTGACCGTGAGGACTGGATTAAAAAGGATTTTGCACCTGCACTCTCAGCTCTTGATCTTGATTGGCAGAAATTTTACGACGCAGAATCTACATTGGAGTATTTAGTAAAAAACAATATGTACGCCACTCCGAAATTTGCACCACAGGCACCTGAAGATGATGAGATTGCACAATTAAAAGCAAAAATCGCCGAAATAATTATTCCCTATTCTTGGAGGATGATTTTTGCGAAGAATGATGCTGAATATGAATCCATTAAAGCTGAAATGATCAAAAAAGCTACTGGGTTAGGGATTGATAAGGTAAACCAAAATTATCTAGAGGCATATATGGCAGCAGTAAAGTTAGGGGAAAAGTACTCAAAATAGAATATTAATAAGGATCTGATAGTACTAAAATGAAAAAGCAGGGCTTTTTCCATGGAAGACCAGCCCTGCTTCTTTCATTTTCACAGAGTATGTTCAAATCGGACAAAAGCTTCATTGGATTAGATTAATGAGAAGGAGATTGTGCCCGGTAGAGTGGTGGGGGCAATAACACTGGGTGTGGCAAGTTGCGAAGATAACTTTGTGTAGTTATTCCTGTTAAATGTACAAAACTTGTAAAAATAGGAGCGTATGATATTGTCGCTGATTTTAATGATTTAGGAAAATAACGGATTGGTTAAGAAGTTTTATAAACTGAGATTACAGAGCGAGGTAAACATGCAAAAAAGACTGAAAAGGGAAGCGGATTTTGAACATTTTTTAAAAGCTATCAAACGAGAAGAAAGACCGGGCCATCTGCCGTTTTATGAGCATCTTGCAAGTCCGCGTTTTATCTCGGAACGTACTGAAACTGATTTTTATAAAATGGAACCGGGTTCTGATGAACACATTAAGACATATGTTGATTTTTGGCTTGGGATGGGATTTGACTGCATTCCAATGGAGCAGCCGTTGAGACTTCCGCTGAGACGAGAGGAAAGAAAAAAAGATACTAAAAGTAATGGAAGTGAAGCGATGGTAGTTATAAGCAATCGTGAAGATTTTGAACGCTATCCATGGCCTAATGAAGATGATCCAATGGATTTTTCGCTTTTCGAAAAGGTAGCGAAGATTATTCCTGAAGGAATTAAAATAGTTGGCGGGGTATGCATGGGGCCATATGAGTGGGCTTCACAAATGATGGGAACCATTGGAATGTCATATCTACTGGCTGATGATCCTGAATTGGTGGAAATGGTGTTTAAAAGAATCTGTTCTCTGCATATATCTACAAATAAAATACTAGCAGGAATGGATGGGATAGGTGCTCACCGGCAAGGAGACGACCTTGGATTTAATTCATCAACGTTTCTTCCTCCTGATCTTCTCAGAAAGTGGGTATTCCCTGCCTATAAGGAAATGTCAAGAATTGCTCATTCAGCCGGGCGACCATTTATTCTTCACTCATGCGGCAACCTTTCAGAGGTATATGAGGATATTATTGATTGTGGAGTAGATGCTAAGCATTCTTTTGAAGATAAGATTTTACCTGTTGATGTATTTAAGAAAACGTACGGAAGCAGGATAACTCCTTTAGGGGGATTGGATGTTGATTTTATTTGCCGCCGATCAAAGGAGGAAATCCGTAAATATACGATAAAACATATAGAACAGTGCTTCTATGATGGGTTCTGGACTCTTGGAACAGGAAACTCGCTCCCGGATTATATGCCAGTGGAAAACTACATTACAGTATTGGAAACAGGGCTTGAAGTAATTGGCTAACAGCATGATTCATGGTCAAAGAAAGGCCTTGTCCTTGATGAGGTTCTGGTTAGGAACCTCCGGTACTGCATCCCATCCGGTAGTATTTACGAATGGTCGGGAGTGAAGGCGGTTTATGACCCTGTCCCTAATTGTGAATGTCAAGCAGTTTTTTCATAAGTGTGGTAAGCAGTTTTTTCAGTGTACGGTAAGGAGTTTTTTCATAAGGCCGGTAAGCAGTTTTTTCAGTGTATGGTAAGGAGTTTTTTCAGGCAAATAGTTCCGGATGTTTCAACCGATACGACTCTCCTTTGAGAGAAAAGCATTTGGCATGGTGCAGTATCCTGTCAAGCAGTGC
>JAEZLF010000308.1 GCA_023435925.1 Bacillota bacterium | reverse complement strand
CGCACATATCTGTGGTGAAATATCTTGCACCTTTTCCACCTTCCTCTGAGATACCCTTTAAAACGCTGTTTACCAATTGGTCTAAGTGAACACTTCCCGGATGACTATCCCCATAAGTGCTTGCAATCAAAATTTGCTTCTTCTCCAGCTCCTCCTCCAACCAACCGGCACCCAATCTTAAGGAATCCATTTCCGGAGCTTTTTTCCGAATTTCTTGACTAATCAGCATAATAAGCCTCCTCTATTCTGTTCTTTCAACATTCCCTTAGTAGCACTCCTTATCCCTTTACTACTCCGGCTGTCATACCGTTGATTATCTGCTCCTGTAAAATCAAGCATAGTATAATAATCTGACATTAAATTCATCCATTTTAATATACTTCCACCTCACAATTCGTTCTTTTCTATAACCTCATACTATCACAGCAGACATTATTCGTCAATTTTTACTAAAAATATGAATTCACCCAAATACGAGCTCTACGGGCTCATATCGCTTCATAAGTAAAAGGACATGAATGCTGTTGTATCCTCCGATAAAAACTTCATTCATGTCCATATTTTTTTAAAGATTGATTAATATTAACCAGTAATAAATCAATAGGTAGCTGATGACAGCATATCATAAATCAAGGTATGATTATCCTGATCTATGTAGCTTTGAACCATTATATTGATTATTTCAATATTCTTAATTCGATTGGTAATCCAACCGTCCTTTTATTTACTACTTTCATTCAGGCTGGCCTTCATAAGCTCCGGTACAGCACCGGAATATTTTTTCATCGAGAGCCATTGTATTAGGGTAATAGCCAAGTTCGTAAATATGGTAATAATGACAATATTTTGTATTCCGCTGATTGGAATAACGATGGCCGCAAAGCTTGAACCGATGGCACTCCCTAAGGATAGAGCCGAGCTATTAATACTGATGATAAAGCTGGATTTATTCTCTGTCTCATGGGCGATACCGGTATTAAGCTGCAGACCGGTGAACCAAGAACTCATGATCCATAATATAACAAAGAGTAGGCTTAACCATATAAAGGATTGAGAAATAAATATGAATACCGTCAAGGTCAATTGAAGCACAGCCCCTATTTGCATTGATTTGGCATAACCAATGCGATCGGATACCTGCCCACCAATATAATTACCGATAAAGCTGGCAATTCCAATAACAACGAGAAGCATACTCATAGCAGCTTCTAGGGATGGGAAAAGAAGCAATAGATAGGGAGTAATGTATGTAAAAAGAGCATTATATCCTACAAACATAGTGATCGTGTATATGATTATGAGTACGGTCTTTTTATCTTTAAAATATATTAATTCGTTACGTAAATTCAGCTTTGTAGCTTCATGATCGCCTCTCGGCAGAAAAAATAGAAAGAAAATAAGCGATGCCATCATGAGGATGCTCAAAATCCAGAAAATGCTCCTCCAATCCAAAACAGCTGATAAAACACGAGTCAAGGGTACACCAACCACCAGCGCCAAGGAGGCCCCCATAATAAGAATTGCCATAGAGCGACCCCGCCTCTCTTTGGATGAAAAGGACAAAACCGTTGACATAGCCAATACACTATAGCTATTGGCTGATATCCCCATAATCAGCCGAGTAATCAATAGCTGTCCAAAGCTCATGGCATAGATCAGTGCCAGGGTCATAAGAATTGTAATAAATAGCATGATCTTCAGCATCTTGATTCGCTCGATTTTCCTCAATACAATCAAGGTAATGGGTACTCCGAAAGCAGCGCCGTAAGCATACATGGTATTTAATAAACCGGTATTAGCAACTGAAATGTTTAAGGATAGTGCAACCTTATCTAAAATCCCATTAAATACAAAGCCCATCATTGCAACCACAAAGTTCATCAAGGTAAAAACAAATAAAATATGACTAGCTTTTTTCATATCCTTCTCCTTATGTATAAGTCTTCTAGCGCATTCGATAGAGCATCAAATGTCTTATAATATTTCACTCCCTTTTTGATCCACCACGCCTGCAATAGTCCTGAGAAGGATATGCTAGATTCAAACCACAAAATCAATCACTGTTCCCTTGATTAGTTATGTAGATGGAGAATGATAAATACATGATATAACCTAAACCTAACTTTAGGTCAATACCTTTATGAATATATTGGTAATATTTATTTTCCCAGGTAATCTGCTCTCTCATGGAGGTCACACCATCCATAGTTCGTTGCTATTCCTGCCCATATCGAATAATTGATGTTGCCCTCCAGAACGTATTCCACTTGATGATCGATACTCCATGCCAAGGAGGTTACGATTCCTTTCTCGCTGAGAACCGGCTTGGAACCAATATTCATCATAATAGAGGAGCCGGTACCGTAGGTCGCTTTAATCATCCCTTCCTGAATACAGCGCTGCCCAAATAAGGCTCCATGGGAATCGCCGATCATACAATGGATCGGTAGCTTCTTGCCAAGGTAACCATCAAAATCCGTCTCCCCAAAATATGCAATATATGCTTACAAATCTTTCTCTTGACTTTACTCTTACGTCACGCTTATGATTATCTTAACATGAATAATTCACGATTAGATAAAGTAAATGAAGTTCCACAGGTTGTAGATTACTACTATGCTTATTAATGAAAGTATAAGTGAAATACAGACTAAATCAGATGAATCAATAGAAGCTGCAAGAACAAGAGAAACTAGTAGAGGTTTTTCTGGGATTGCTAGTGAAGTTAAGAAATTAATTCAAAAAATGCAGCTTCATCAAAACAAAATGATCAAGCTTACATGCTTACTCTAATATCAAAAATATCTGAAAAAGTTTCCGATTTATACGGATTTAATAAAGGTGAGGTATGTGAGCCTCATAGTAAATTTACACTTATGAGTTTTTAAACTCAATCCAAAGTAATTTACGGGAGGATTATATGAGTAAAATATTAATAGTGATCGATATGCAGAACGATTTTATTGATGGGGCGCTTGGTACTAATGAAGCAGTAGCAATTGTTCAAAAAGTAAGGAACAGAATTCTAGAATACAAACACAGTAATAACGCTGTTATTTTCACTCGTGATACACATACTGATAATTATCTTCAAACACAGGAGGGCACTAATCTCCCGGTTCCTCATTGCATCAAAGATACTTATGGCTGGCAAGTTTCAAAAGAACTTATGTACGAATCTATGACAGTTATTGATAAACCAACCTTCGGTTCCACAGTACTTGCAGAAATGCTGAAAGACCATTATAAGTGTACCGAGGTAGAGTTGGTTGGTTTATGCACAGATATTTGTGTGATTTCAAATGCACTTCTGATTAAGGCACTCTTACCGGAAGTTAAAATAACTGTTAATGCATCATGCTGTGCGGGTGTTACACCGGAAAGTCATAAGATCGCTCTGAACGCCATGAAGATGTGCCAAATTAATGTTATCAATGAATAATCAACCATCGTGATAACCGTGCATTCCGGTAACTCTTCTTTGTCAGAGACTGAAATTTGAATATAAAATTAATCCACACTGCCATCTTAAGCATTAATAAGAAGGACATTACTACGGTTATGTCTTTTTTTATACTTAAATATGTGAGATTGGCAGCCAATGGGATGAGCCATGCATTAGTTAATAAAGAAGTACTGAAAAGCTATTTTCGAAAATCTTCCATAGTTGTATTAAGCACTTCCGGATATCGATTTGTCAGCCATGCCGGAGGTGTTGCCGTAGAAGTACAAAAGATTACTATCATCGTGGTTTTGCTAACAACTATTAGGTAGGAGTGTTACAAGTTTAATTACCATTACAAGCAGCATTATCTACAACCATTCAGCTGTAGGTGAAATCTGCTTATCATAAATCTAATCCTTACAGAATTTGTTCCTCATACGCTTGAGTTGTAATTCCTTATGTACTAGACTCCGAAGATGTCAGCGGCATTTTTCATATTCTCAATTACTGCCACACTAAAAGGACAGCGCTCTTCACAGCTTCCGCAGGCTATGCAGTCAGAACCATGAGCAGAAAGTGCTTTATAGTGCTGAACAATACTAGGTGGAATAGCATTTGGTGTAAGCTTTGCTATATCGAGATATTTCGTAACAGCAGCAATATCAATATCACTTGGGCAGGGGCGGCAGTGATTACAATACATGCATTTCCCACCAAAGCTCTTCTCAAATGTACTAATGATCTTACTGTAATCTCTCTCCTCATCGGACACTGTGAGATATTTTACAGCTGCTTCAACCTCCGCCCTGCTTTTACAACCTAACAGAACGCTTGAAACTGCTGGGCGTGAAAGCGCGTAATGGATGCACTGCTCTGGTGTAAGCGCATCTGAGAAAGGCGAATGTTCCTTTGAGAGCAGCTTGCCTGCGCCAAAGGTTTTCATTACAGTAATACCTGTGCCACGGCTCTCGCAAAGGCTGTATAGTTCCGCCCTTAAAGGGTCTAAAGTAACCAATGTCTTTTTATCAAAATTACTATCCAGCGACTCAAAGATACTTTTATCCCCCGGTACAAGGTCAAAAGCCGGGTTAATACTAAATAGTAATACTTCTACAAGTCCGGTCTCAATAGCCTTCTTAGCCATAATCGGATTATGGGAGCTCGCGCCTATGGCACGAATGACTCCGCTCTTTTTAAGATCCTTAACATAATCTATGATACCGGTATGGAATATTCCGTTGAAATCATCCTCAGAGTCTATAAAAAACAGCATGCCTACATCAATATAATCCGTTTTAAGATCCTGCAATAGGTTATCAAAATAACGCTTACATGTATCAAGATCACGACTAATATCGTACTGCTGATTCAAGTCCACAGAGCAAATATGTCCCTGTATGATAACATCCTTTCTTCGGTTTCCCAGGGCTTTTCCAATGTTCTTTCTAATTTCATGTCCGGGCATAAAGATATCCATAATATTTATCCCGTTTTCCAATACTGCTTCAATTGTTTCTTCTATCTGCACATAGGGTTTTCCATCGAGGTGCTCTCCTCCGAATCCGACGACACTTACATCCAGACCTGTATTTCCAAGCTTACGGTATTCCATTTGTCATTCTCCTGACTTTTAACATATTTTATATCTCAATTAGATACATTATACTATTAAAGGTAACTTTAAAGTCAAGTATTTTAACAAATTTACTATTAGTCTATTCTTATCAATTCCGCTGTCTTTAAGTATTAATGCTACTTTTATAATCATCTGACAAATATTGACCAATATTATTCAATTAATTTATTGTGTCAGTATATCTACTTATACCTAAATTCAAATCATCTATCGTTAAATGATAAGGTGGTACCCGGAAAAGTCTTTATATTTATACCTAACAAAATCTCTGTGGGAACATATCAACGATGCCAGCATGCTATAAGTCTAATTCTTGTACTTACATCATCTGCAATCGTAACATTCTTGCTAGTTGACGTACATCGGTATAAGCTTACCTCTCCTTACGATGTCTTCGAAGCTTCTTTTCTAACGCCTTTACATCATTATAATGATAGGAAGGATATTTGCTCACTTCTATCAAAACCATGCTCAATAACTTCATTACCCTCATGTGTTAGCATTTCAATGCTTGAATATTTCAAAGGTTTCACTGTTGCCTTGATGGTGCAGGATATTATTATATTACCACAACGCTTATAAGGGCTTTAGGTATATACCTACAAATATCATCTGAGTAGCCCCTTTATCTTCTTCAGGTAGCCAAAGTGTATAAACGACGATGGCTGCGGGGAAAAAGCACACCCAAAACAAAACCTTAAAAAACTTTTTCATACTTTTTTTCCTAAATATTTATGTATTTTATTCTTCAAAAGGAGTAATCGTCCTATTTTCCCAATCCAATTTCGCCAAATATCCCCCGGCTACGTCGTAATATAAATCGACGCTTTTTTTTGTCCCGACTTTCTTAAATTTTATTTTACCTCTCCAATTTATGTATGCCTCGGTTTTTTCGGCAGGAATGCCCGCTAATTGTATCGAGATTATCACACGATTTTCTAACGTCACATTTAACTGCAACTGATCAGAATCGAAAATTTTTCCGCGCACAATGTGCATTATGCCGTTCTCAATTATTTCTACATCGTGAAAATCCGTTATACCAACAGTATCGAACATTTCCTCATAGGTGGTAATCTCATTTTCGGTGAAACCATTAGAAAGAAAAACTGTTTCCCAATTCGTATTGTCGATTTCAACTTCCGTCATTTCCTCATCCTTGCGATCATCGGTATCATCTTTAATATTATCCGTATCATCTTTAAGATCATTCGTATTATCTTTAGGTTCTTCGGTTTCATTTAGTTTTGACGCTTAATAGTAAGGCGAGATGCCACTTTGTAAAATGAGATGCAATGTTTGTAACTGACAACTGAATTTTTGTAAACGAGATGCCACTTTTGTAACCGAAATACAGGTTTTGTAAACGAAAAGCCACA
>JAEZLF010000278.1 GCA_023435925.1 Bacillota bacterium | reverse complement strand
TGAGCGGAGCAGACCATTGTTTCAGTTTCTACCCCGAACTCCTTCAAGAGCTTGATACAGCTCTTTAATACTGGAAAATCAGAATCGCTCCCCATAACAATTGCGACCTTGGGTGTTTTTTTGTTGCTCATTTCATTCCTCCACTAGCTAATAAACATTTTTCAATATGATCCAAAAAAACAAGAAGCCCGCTTTGCGGGCGGACTTCGTCTAAGCTTTATGCGAATATGTTCAGTGCGTCAATCACATATTTCAGCAGGTATATTGCCGATACAATATACATGATCGGATGTACCTCTTTAGCCTTGCCTCTGCATATTTTAGCGATACAGTAGAAGATAAATCCGGCTGCAACACCAGTTGCAATACTGTATGCGAAAGGCATGACAACTGCGGTAAAGAAAGCTGCAACCGCTTCGTCAAACTCATCCCACTTGATCTTCGCCAGGGATTCTATCATAAAGATACCAACTACGATCAGTGCCGGAGCGGTAGCTGCTGAAGGAACCATCAATGCGATTGGTGAAATAAACAGTGAGGCCAGGAACAACAAACCGACAACTGCTGAGGTCAAGCCTGTTCTGCCGCCAACAGCAATACCTGAAGCACTCTCAACATAAGTTGTAGTATTACTTGTTCCAAGGAGCGCGCCTACTGAGGTTGCAGTTGCATCTGCAAAGAGAGCCTTGTCCAGCTTGGAAGAGAAACCGCTTCCCTTCTGCAGGGATTCTTCATCTTTTTCGTCAAATATCTTTGTCTTTCTTCCTGTTCCGAGGAATGTACCTATTGTATCGAATGTATCAGCCAAGCTGAACGTTACAATCAGTGTGATGATCTTAAATAATTGAGACGGATCTCCGAAAAGGCCTGCAATATCCAGTTTAAAGAATGTTGGTCCCAAACTTGGCGGTATAAAGGAAGCTGCAGTGATTTCCGGAACATGAGTAACGCCCATCGGGATACCGATTATTGTGGTGAGAAGAACGCCGATCAGCATGGCTCCCTTCACCTTCAACAGCATCAGAATAACAATGATAGCTACACCAATAATGGTAAGTACAGAATCAGGACTTGTAAAATTGACAAGTGCAGGAATGATCTTTGAATATGCACCAGCTGCATTTGCTGCGCTATCCGGTGTGAAATCAAGTAAATGTCCGTTAATGAAACCGATATATGTTATGAATAAACCGATACCACCGCTGATCGCATACTGCAGAGACAGCGGAACTGCGTATATGATCATCTTACGAACTTTTGTAACAGTGATCAGGATATTGATAATACCACAAATAAAAACAACTGCTAATGCTTGCTGCCAAGGTATTTGCATTCCAAGGCAAACTGTGAAGGTAAAGAGGGCGTTCAACCCCATACCGGGTGCCACAGCATAAGGTACATTTGCAACAAAAGCCATGATGAATGTCGCTAATGCCGATGCCAAAATTGTTGCAACAAATACTGCTCCTCTGTCCATTCCCGCAATCTCCAGCATCTGCGGATTGACAAACATAATGTAAGCCATGGTGACAAAGGTGGTCACACCTGCAAGTACTTCCGTTCTTACAGTGGTACCGTGTTCCTTGAGTTTAAAGAACTTGTCCATAAACTACCCCTCCCATAAAATTTAAGAAATAATTACTCCAACGGTCGCATACTGCGCCCGATCAAGCCTGTACATAAAACTGTAACGTTCGTACTTTACTTCCTCTATAATGCTTGGGTGGTGCCAATTCCATATGAAAAACTGATGTGCATCTGTCGCCCGCGTATCAGAGGCCGCATACTCCAAAAGCCCTTTATTTCAGCACTGCGCACTATATTTTACCTGTCTTTCACATTCATTATACTATCAAATGAACTATTGCTTTGTCAACATAAAATACAAAAAAGTACGAACATTTTTAAAATATTCGTACTTAATATTCGTATTTTACTTATACATGATAAAATAAAGTTACAGGTAATTCAATAGCATCATAAATATCGGCAGTGTAAAAAGTGATATAATTGTTGTATAAACAACATTATCTGTGGCCAGCTGCCAGTCGGAGCCGTACTCAGCGGAAAGTGCAACAATGACTGCACCACAAGGCATTGCCAGATCCAGTATCACAATGGTTTTCACCAATGGATCTACATAATCACCCAGCAACAAAAAGATACCAAATGAAGCAAGAGGTATCAGTATCAGCTTCAATAGTGACATCGCTAATGTAACCGGCTTTTTAAATATTGCAACAAATCCGCCTGCCGCGTTTTCAGCCGTTGAAAGTCCAATAAACAGCATGACCAATGGCATTGTACAGTTTCCCAGAGGGTTGAACACACTGTAAAAAACATGATAGACCGATTCTGCTGCAGCATTTCCCTTAATATACTGCTGAAGGTTTGCCAGTGCAAATGTGAGTCCAATCACACACGCGATGGTATTGGTGTTGATGAATTTTCTAAAAATTCCCTTAAGGGACAACCCCTTATGCCTGTTCATCAGGTAAATTCCAATCGTCCAAACAAGCAGCTCATTGGAAAGCACGAAAAATACTGCCATTACAACGGCCTTGTCCCCTAAAATATTTTTAAACAGAGGCAGTGCCAGATAGCTGACATTGCCAAACATGGAGTGAGCTCTGAACGCATTTGCAGTAGCTCCCTCCAGCTTGATGATCCTACTGGTTGCAATTCCTGCCAGAAGAGAGAACAGCATAAATGAAAGCCCAAAAAAAGCGACGTATATACCATCGGACAGCGTTTTGGAGTCAAATTGATACGATGTCATGGAGGATAAAATAAGTGAAGGTGCTGTAATCCTTATGGCGACTTTTGATAAAACAGAGCCTGAATTTTCAGGCAGATAGCCGGTCTTCCCCGCAAGATAGCCAATGACCACCAATATCATCATAACTGCCACCTGCGTAATGATTACATTCATTTCCTGCATAGTGTGCCACATTTCCTTAATTAATTTTGTTCACAGTCTAGTGTTTTGTTCGGCGATGTATGACGGTGTAACAGACACTAGTCTGTTACACCCTTTTTACCCAACCAGAATATTACTAAAAAGCCTGCGATGAAAGTGATGGCGGATGCCAGTATCTGATATCCTGCGGGTATTCCCGGAAACACCTGCACCAGTGAACCCAAAACCAAACCGATAATCAGCATATAGGTCTCATGGGGATATTTTTTCAGGAATTTCTCCAGCACTTTCGCCGTGCCAAAGGTTCCGGCTGCCACACCGAGTCCCAACGGGATCAGAAAAGGTATGTTGAATGTATTGATAGCATTCAAAGTGAGCTGATACAGTCCCAGGACCAGCAACATAAAAGAGCCGCTTATCCCCGGCAAAACCAGCGCTATCGCCAGAATAATCCCTGCTATGAATAAAAACAGCAGACTCAGGACTCCATGCGTGGTGGCCATATCAACAACGGCTTCCGGTTCGGCTGTCATCAATAGAACAATGGCAAAGCCCAGCACCAGGAAGATTAACCCCTTTGTATTCCATTTCCCCGAAGCCATAGATTTTCGGTACAATACAGGCAAACCGCCGATAATGACTCCCATGAACAAGAACTGCATGACATGGGGATAATCTGTAATAGCCTTTTCCAGCAAGCGGCTGAAGGCCAAAATGCCCAGTCCGCCGCCAAGCGCTATCACCAGCAGATAGATCAGGTTCTTTTTCCAATCCTTAAAAAAGGTACTCACGGCATGAATCATTCCATCATAAATACCCAGAATAATTGCCATGGTGCCGCCACTGACACCGGGCACCAGTGTTGCAATTCCCACTGCTATGCCCTTGATAAAATTCTTTATGTACTGCACTTCATCACTCCTACTCAATGATTACGGAAGCTTTTCTCAACGAGTATATCACAAACGTTTCTCTTCTAAAAGCCTTTTCCTCCGCTTAGTTATCCGCTTAGTTATCCTCTGTATAGTATTGTGGCATAAGCTCCTCCGCTCTCCTTTGCGGCATAAGCTCCTCCGCTCCCCTTTGCGGTATAAGCTCCTCCGCTCTCCTTTGCGGTATAAGCTCCTCCGCTCTCCTTTGCGGTATAAGCTCCTCCGCTCTCCTATGCGGTGTAGGCCCCCCGATCTCCTATGCGGTGTAGGCC
>JAEZLF010000010.1 GCA_023435925.1 Bacillota bacterium | reverse complement strand
AAGACGCTTGTAAGCAAGAAGCCATTAATCGTTCGAAGAATAATGCGTTTTGGGCAGTATGTCTTAAAGAAAATGGAAAGCTGATTGGAAATCTTTATTTTCAGCAGCAAGAGCCCAAAGAATTTTTAACATGGGAAATTGGGTATGTTTTTAACCCATCATTTTATGGCGAAGGTTATGCCACTGAGGCCTGTAGAAGAATTCTAAAATATGGATTTGAGCAACTAGGAGCACATCGTATTATTGGTAGATGTAATCCAGAAAACACTTCCTCCTGGAGACTGATGGAAAGGCTGTCGATGCGGCGAGAGGGCCATTATCAAAAGCCTGTGTTCTTTAGAAAGACTTCAGATGGGAAGCCGATATGGCAGGATGCCTATGAATATTCTATACTGGAAGAAGAATATTTTTCAAAGGAAGTTAGCTCTTGAGGTAATTTCACTTGATGCGATAGCATTTAAAGGATAGGAGGATCTGATAAGGGTTCGTAATATCAATACTGAAAGACTTTTACTTATTCCAATGCATTATTCATTAATGTGCTCAGTGGCCAGAGGACCACCGTGATACACAATTTTTGCCTTTTGCTTTTGATTCATATAAGCCTTTGTCTGCAAAATCAATTAACTCATGAGCAGTTCGGCCGTCTTGGGGATACGATGCTATACCAATTGAAATGGTAAAGTTGAGAGAACTCAGTTCTTCAACCCTTTTTCTGATTCTCTCTGCTACATATAACGCCTGAGAAAGCGCTGATCCGGGCAAAATTGCAATAAACTCGTCTCCTCCGTACCGTCCCAATGAATCGATCTTTCGAAGCATCCCTCTTGTTTCCAACGATAATCGGTGAATATATTTATCGCCTTCTATATGTCCTTTATGATCGTTTATTGATTTAAAATCATCAATATCAAACATAAGAATCGAGAACTCAGGGATCCTGACATGAATAAGCCGCTCTATTTCCTCGATCGTTGCTGCCTTGGTAAGAGCTTTTGTAAGATTGTCAGTTCTTGATGATCTAATTAGGCTTTCATTTACTCTTTCTATCTCTATGGTTCTCTTCCTGATTTCCGGCTCAAGGGAACGGTTTAGCTCTGAAAGCTTTTTCTCAGCTTTTGTTATCCTAATTAATAATTTTTCCAGGCACTTTGCAGGGATAAAAACCATAAAACAAACATAAGCCGATAAGCTCAGTATAAGATACAATGGATTGTAACCACCTATAGCGTTCAACAATCCTTTCGACGATAAAAGACACAGTGCCGTAAAGAATGTGTTTTTCTTTCCTATGAGCCTATACACAAATATTAATGACACATAAGCAGCAACTGCAAGAACAATCGGAGAAATCGTTTCGATGATATTATGGTATTTGGCTGCAGGCTTGAAAAAAGCCACAAACAATATCATGGCTAATAATATGAAAGGAACAGTCCTTAAGGGTTTAGACCGTTTACTTCCACTATTAACGATAAATAATGAGACAAAAGTCAGCACAAGAGCCGTGTCTGCTGTGCGAGCGAGGAATGCCGAAACAGGCTTGCCGTGCATGAGAATAGAAGCCGATATCAGTACAACAGGAATCATAAACCCATATGATATATATTTCCACAGCACATCCGTCTCTTTTATTCTCATACAAAAAAAGAATATCGAGAATGAAATACATACCATCGCTAAAGCAGTAATCTGCTCCACTAATTCAAATTGAATCATTTTCGTTCCCCCGAGATATGCATTTATGATAGTCTATAAGTATTATCGTACAAATAACCTGAAAAATCCAGTATACTTGAACTATTTTCATTAAATAATAAAAACTTCAGCTCTTGTTTCATTCTTTAAAATCCGTGGATTTACTCTGAAAGGGGGCTCTGCCTTTATTACAATGAATGTGGACATGATGACCTCTATAGGCGGCGATGAATGGAGACGGAGCGAAGCGAATTGACTGAAGTTGAGTATAATGATGGAAAGTAAATCTGAAAAATGTACCTGCAAGAAAATGAGCTGTGAAAGGCATGGCAAATGTGCCGAATGCATTGCGTTTCACAGAACAAGCAAATACGAGCCGTATTGCAGGAAGAAAAAGAAAAACGAATCATCGTCATAGATTTACGTAATGTTCATTCTGTGGTAAAATGTTGGTAACTATTACATTCTATGAATAAAATCGATGAATAAAGTTGCTTTTTAGATTCATCATTTTGTCAAGGAGCAGGTATGCATAGACCTCGTATTCTGGGCAAATTCAGCAACATAAAGATCAGGAAAAAGCTTCTGCTTTCTTATATGCTTGTTGTATTTTTGCCGGTACTCATTGTCGGATTTATACTCAATTCCAGCATGAGATCAATCATTGTGACGAATGCTATGCGTGAAGCATCCGTAAATGTCGATCGAACCTATTCCAGATTAAATGAAGTAATGAAGCTCATCATGGATATTTCCTACAAAATGCAGATGGATCAGAATCTGGAGAATCTTTTGCTTACAGAATATCGAAGTACTCAAGAGGTTTTTGATAGCTATTTCCAGTACATGGAATTTAATAATACGATGAATTTGCATAGTGGTGAGATCCGGGATATCCGGATTTATTCCCACAATAAATCCATTCTGGACAGCGGGCAGTTTATGAAAATAACACCTGAAGTCATCCAATCTGATTGGTACAGCAAAATTGACAAAGCAGATGGAAGAATTTTGTGGCAATATCTGCCCAACAGAATTGTCAGCAGCTCCAGCATATGTCTCACCCGAATTGTACGTACTATCTACAGCTACAAAATATTGGGGGCACTGATCATTAGCATCAATGGTGATTATCTTAATAAACTGGTGAGCTCCGAACCCTACGATACTTACTTTGTAGATGATCTGGGAAATGTTTTTGCCAGTGGAGATAAGGCATTTCTGGGTGTCAGTATACAGAACACACCGCTGGCAGATTTGAAGGATATGGCTGATGGTACAATGCAGATCGATTACATGGACAGACCGGCCCAGGCAATCGTAAAGAACTTCCGTCCCAGCAAATACAATGGTGATTTCAAGATCATATCGATCGTTCCTGTCAGTGTTATTGAAAAACAAACCGAAAGTTCGGAGCTTCTTGTTGTAATCATCATGTGTTCCAGTCTTCTTCTTGCGTTCATACTGATACTAATTTTTTCAAATGCTATCAGCAAGAGGATAAAAAAACTCAGCAAGGATATGCATATCGTTGCGATGGGGAACTTTAATATATCGCCGGGAATAGAGGGTGATGATGAAATCGGCCAGCTGTCCAGGGATCTCAATATCATGACCAACAGCATTAGAGAGCTGGTACAGGAGGTATATATCACAAAAGCTCAAAAGGATCAGCTTGCCATCAGGCAAAAGGAAATCAAGCTGGAGATGCTAGCCAATCAGATTAATCCTCATTTTTTATTCAATGCCCTCGAAACCATACGGATGAAAGCACACTGCAACGGTCAGGAGGAGTTGGCAGAAATCGTCAAGCTGCTGGGTCGTATCATGCGTAAGAACCTGGAAATCGGAAGTGAAATGATTACAGTGGAGTCAGAAATAGATCTGGTTACATGCTATCTCGAAATACAGCGATTCAGATATGGGGACCGGATCAATTATGAAATACAATTTGATAGTGAGGTAATCAAGCAGTATAAAATATTGCCCCTTATCATACAGCCACTTGTGGAAAATGCTATTGTCCATGGGCTAGAGTCTAAAGAGGGCAAAGGAAAGGTCTCTGTCCATCTATGCAAAATAAATGCAAATCTGCTTATCACCATTGAGGACGACGGAGAAGGTATGAGCCCAGGAAAGCTGGAGGAAATTTTAGCTTCTTTGAATGAAACGGAGGACCGCCCGGGGAAAAGAATTGGTTTAAATAACGTTCACCAAAGGCTGAAGCTTTTTTATGGTGAAGAATATGGGTTGAGGATCATTAGCTGGAAAGGCCGCGGAACTAAAATTGAAATAAGGATGCCTGGAGAAGGAGCTATTGTATGCTGAAGGTGTTAATCGTAGATGATGAGTTTATCATCCGGGAAGGCTTAAAAACAATCATTAACTGGATGGAATATGGCTTTGAAGTGTGTGACACTGCCGAAAACGGCTGGGAAGGGCTTAAAAAAATTGAGCAGCACAAGCCCAACCTTGTCATTGTGGATATCAAAATGCCGGTTATGAATGGGCTTCAAATGGTTGAGGAGCTAAACAAGCGTGAGGATCCGTGTAAAGTAATTATTTTAACTGCCTATTCAGACTTTGGCTATGCACAGCAGTTTATTGAACTGGGTATCGATTTCTATATTCTTAAGCCTATCGAACAAAAGGATCTGATTGACAAGCTGATAAAGATCAGGGGCCGGATTGAATCGGAAGAAGCAGCCAGGCAGCATATCGACAACAGCATGCTGCTTTCCAGAGACAATGCCCTTGAGGAGATTGTCACCGGAGTTGCTGAAGCGTCTGCGACGGATAAATACATCAGACAATACCGGTTCAATTTTCCGTGGAAATCCTATCGTGTCGGATTGGTAGAAATCTGCAGGGAGTGCTCTTTGGATGTGAAGCTGAGAAAGCAGGCCAGAGGGCTGATCGAAGATTATATTTCACGAAATTCCTACGGATATGTCTTTGATATTGACCAATATATCGGCATGCTGTTGGGCAGCATATCGGAAATGGCACTGCCCCGTGTTTTAATGACACTGCAGAATATTATCAATAAAAACTGCGATGTCAAAGCATCCATATCCGTTGGGTTTCCGGTACCTGCACTTGACCGGGCGGTTCAATCTTATCTGGATGCTTTCATGCTTTTAGAGGACAAGTTTTTGTATGGGCAAAGGCAGATCATGATTAGTACCGGTGAGAAAAAGAATGAATCTGTACCGGAGCCGGAAAGAGCCGGAGAATGGAGTACGGACCAGGCGGCAAAAGCGATTCTTTCCGCAATGGATGTCAACAATACCGTCAGAATTAACAATCTACTGGAGGAAATAAGGGACTGGAATCTGAAATGCAGGCTTTCGGAGGAGACCATTAAAATAAACTATACCGGACTGTATCTGACCATCATTAACAACCTTGTGTCAGCGGAGGAAACCATGAAGAACTGCAGTGATGACAACTGTGAGGTGCTTGAGGAAATCGGAGATAAATCCAGTCTTCAGGAACTGCATGGATATATCAAGTTTAGACTGCTTTTTTTGTCGGAAAGGCTTAATATTACGAGGCCTCAGGGAACGATGAAGCGGATACTGGATTATATTGACCGTAATTACGCGGGCGATATCAAGCTGGAAAACCTTGCAGTCCTGTTCAATTATAACAGCACCTATCTGGGAAAACTGTTCAAAGCTCAGACAGGCATGTATTTCAACGCCTATCTGGACAGCGTAAGATTGGAAAAGGCGAAGCAGCTTCTTAACGAGGGATACAAAGTATATCAGGTCGTTGAAAAAGTAGGAATTAAAGATATCGACTACTTTTACAGGAAATTTAAAAAATATACCGGAGTTTCACCTTCTTCCTTTAAAGCATAGGCAGGTGCGCCAGCTTCGGACAGATCACCGCAATATCTGTTTTTTTCAGTAAAACATATGGGATTATTACAGTATTCCTCTTTTCTTTTCATTGGTATACTAAAAACGATGTAAGACTATTTTGGGGGTATGTCAATGAGGCCATCAAGCAGCGGAAATACTCAAGAAATTGTATTACAGTCGTCATACAAACGAAACGGCATTCGTATGAAAACTGTGAAGGATCAGAAATATCTCATTTTTATGTCACTTCCCTTTTTAATCTGGATTTTCATTTTTAAATATATTCCTTTATGGGGCTGGACAATGGCATTTCAATCCTATATGCCCGGTAAAGGCTTTTTTGAGCAGAAATGGGTTGGATTTAAATACTTCATCCTGATGTTCCAAGACGATCTGTTTTACAATGTTCTGAGAAATACGTTGGCCATGAGCTTTCTGTCCCTTTTCTTCGGTTTTACACTTCCGATTTTATTGGCCATACTGATTAATGAAATCAGAAGGGAAAGCTTCAAAAGAACTGTTCAAACGATATCCTACCTGCCGCATTTCGTATCCTGGGTTATTGTTGCAAGTATATTTAACAAAATGCTTTCCGTAGACGGCGGAGTGATCAACAATATTCTGACCGGGCTTGGATTAGTTGAACAGCCGGTACAGTTTATGGCCAAGCCGGAGCTTTTCTGGTGGATCGTAACCTTCGCAGATGTATGGAAGGAGCTTGGCTGGAACTCCATCATTTTTCTCGCAGCCATCGCCGGCATATCACCGGACCTATATGAATCTGCCATGGTAGACGGGGCAACACGCTTTAGAAGGATCTGGCATATCACCATTCCCGGAATACTGCCTACGGTTATGGTCATTCTGATTATGAGCACAGGTAATCTGATCAATATCGGTTTTGAAAAACAGTTTCTTATGAGGAATTCCCTTGTCCGTGATTTTTCTGACGTACTTGACCTGTATATACTGGATTATGGTGTTTCGGCCGGAAGATGGGCCTTTGGTACAGCAGCCGGCATGTTTAAATCCGTTGTGAGTATTATACTTGTATCTTTAGCCAATAGCGTCAGCAGGAAGTCTCTGGGTATAGGAATCGTAACGAAATAGGGAGGTATATTTCTTTGAAGAAGCTTTCTTTTGGGGATACGGCATTTCATATTTTTAACTATACATTGATGATTATCATATCCATCGTAACACTATACCCCTTCCTCAATGTTCTTGCCATTTCACTGAATAATTCGGTGGACACGGTCAAGGGTGGGATTACTATTTTTCCGAGGGAGTTCACCCTCCTGAATTATATGGAGATTTTCAAAACCGATGCACTATCCACCTCTGTAATAATCTCCGTTTTGAGAACCGTGGTTGGTACAGTCACCGGCATTATTTGTACCGGTATGGTGGCTTTTACCATTAGCAGAAAGGATTTTTTTGCAAGTCAGCTGGTTACGGTTGTATTTCTTGTGACCATGTATGTAGGAGGCGGTCTGATACCCGATTATATGCTGATCAGAAATCTGAATTTGACCAACAATTTCATGGTTTATATTCTACCGGGGTTGATCAGTGTTTTTAACGTAATCGTCCTACGCTCTTTTATTGACGGGCTCCCATTTGAACTGCAGGAATCGGCCAAACTGGACGGAGCTAATGACTTTGTTGTTTTTTACAAGATTATATTCCCGCTTTGCCTTCCGGCTATTGCCACACTTTCATTGTTTATTGCAGTGGGACAGTGGAACTCTTGGTTCGATACTTACCTGTACTGTGGCTCTAACAAAAATTTGACCACGCTGCAGTTTGAATTGCAAAAGATATTGCTCAGCGCACAATCTTCAGGCAGACAGGATATTTACGGCTCCTCAGATATGGTATCCAGGAAGCGTATTTCTCCTGAGTCCATACGTATGGCAATGACCATTGTAGCAACGGTACCTATACTTCTGGTGTATCCCTTCGTACAGAAATATTTCATGAAGGGGCTTACACTTGGCGCAGTCAAAATATAACGAGGCGTTACAACCAGATAGAATGAAAATATTATGCATTCGGTTATTAAGCAAATATTAGAGGGCAATGCCCGCTGATAATAGAAAAAAGGGAGGTATTTGTATGAAAAGGGCTCTTTATTTGGTCGTGGCAGTCATTATGCTCCTATCCCTCGGGGTAGGGTGCGGAACGGCAACTGACACGGCAAAGGAAGCAACTCCGGCACAAGAAACTACCACAACGGCTCCGGCCCAACAGGATGAAACGCAAGAGGAGACGCAGGAGGTATTGGAACCCATCACATTTACAATGTATAGTGTGGAGACTGATGCTTATCCTGACACGGATTTTGCCAGTCCTGTAGCAAAAAAAATTACAGAGGCAACCGGTGTTACACTTAAAATCGAGAATGCCATCAGCAGTGATGCAGGAAAACAGAAGCTTTCCCTAATGGCTGCCAGCGGCGACTATCCGGATCTTGTCTACGGCAAAGGTGATCTGAATATACTTAAAAATGTAAACGCTATTATCAAGATGGATGACTTGATCGAAAAGTATGGTCCCAATATCAAAAAATTCTATGGCGAAAATGATATCAAGAGACTTCGTTGGAGTCTGGATGACCCGTCTATTTATTATATCGGCGGCAAGGAAGTGGGCCAGGAAAACATGGAGCCTAATGCCGGCTTCCAGCTGCAGCTGGGTGCTGTAAAAGAGCTGGGCTTCCCTAAATTGAGGACTCTCCAGGATTTTGAAAATGCCATCAAGACATATTATGAAAAGCATCCGACAACGGCAGATGGGCAGAAGACCATTCCATTATCATTGCTTGCGGATGACTGGAGATTCCTTATCACCGTGTCAAATCCGGCTAACTTTGCAACGGGTAATAGTGACGACGGAGAATGGTATGTTGATCCTGCAACCCTTAACTGCGTCAGGCATCTGACCAGGCCTGAGGTCAAGGAATATTTCAGATGGCTCAATCACATGAACAATATCAATCTTTTGGACAATGAAAGCTTTGTTCAGAAGTATGATCAGTATAAAGCCAAGATTGCCACTGGCAGGGTGATTGCTCTTGCAGATGCCCGCTGGGAGATTGATGAAGCTGTAACGGCACTCAAAAAGGATGGTAAGTATGAAAGCGCTTATGGCTATTTCCCGATAACAGTGGATGAATCTGTAAAATTTGCAGACTTCCAGAGTACCGGCTATCTGGGGGGATGGGGACTTGCTATTACGACAAACTGCAAGGATCCGGAAAGAGCAATCAAATTCTTTGACTGGATGTGTACCGAAGAAGCTCAGATTTTAACTCACTGGGGTATAGAGGGCGAGCATTACACAATAGAGAATGGAAAAAGAGTCTTGAAGCCTGAAATAATCGCAATGAGAGATTCAGACCCCGCATGGCAGCAAACAACAGGTATCAAGAAGTACATGTATCCGTTCCCGACTTACGGAAATGCCGTAAAGGATTCTACAGGACAGTACTTTGAAGCGTTTGACACACTGGATGCTATTATTGCAAGGCAATCGGATATTGAAAACGAAGTTCTGGCTGCTTATGGAGTCAGAGGCTGGAAAGAGCTCTATCCTCAATCCAGCGATTTCCCGGTTAAGAGCTATGGAGCAGCGTGGCTGGTCAACATAGATGATCCCGAGTGGAAAGCCGCAGATGATAAGATACTGAAGACAGGCTACAGGATGATTCCCGCAACGATTCTGGCTAAGCCGACCGAATTCGACCAGAAGTGGGAGGAATACCAGAAGGCATTAAAGGATGCCGGTCTTGATGAAGTCAGCGCCACATTCAGCAAAGCGCTGCAAGATCGTTCGCAGCTTTGGAAATAATGAAATAAGTAGTACGGCATTGTGTATGCGAGGATAAGCAGTCCAACATATCGTGTATACTGGGATAAGCTATTAGTAAAGCAGTCAGGCAGGCTGCCGGTAAAAGTACCGGCAGCCTGCTTTGCATGATGGACTGCTCTGCGACAATTGATATATGCACCCCCTGTTTACAGTTGATGAACTGCTTTCATTTTATAGTAGAACTATTACGCATAAAGTGATAACATAAATCTAGAAATTCTATACTTTGGGATTATTTAGGCAAGGGGATGAGAGTATGGTTATTAAGCAGATCGATAATGGGTTTGAAGAGTGTGCCAGTGTCATCAGGAATTCATTTATTACAGTAGCTTACGAATTCGGTATAACAAGGGAAAATGCGCCGACAAATCCTGCATTTGCAGAGGCTGATTCTCTTGAGAAAATGAATGAAAAGGGAATAAAAATGTATGGAGCTTATGAGGGTAAAGCCTGTATTGGCTTTGTAGCTATCGAAAAAGCGAATGAGAATGTTTATTATATGGAGAGACTGGCTGTACTGCCGGAATATAGACATAAGGGTTATGGAAAGGAGCTAATAGACTTTGCTTTCTCTGCCGTTAAGGAAAATAATGGTAAGAAAATATCAATAGGAGTCATTAACAATAATAAGAGGCTAAAGGATTGGTACATTCAATATGGTTTTGTTGAAACAGATGTAAAAGCGTTTAAGCATTTAC
This sequence comes from Bacillota bacterium, assembly GCA_023435925.1. Classification (GTDB taxonomy): domain Bacteria; phylum Bacillota; class Clostridia; order Acetivibrionales; family DTU013; genus JAEZLF01. The sequence goes on along the minus strand of JAEZLF010000010.1, from coordinate 5,236 downwards.
CATTTGAAGTTTGTTTTATGGAGAAGGAGATACGTTACGATGCAGAATCATGAGGCGCTGTCAGCACTGCTTGAAGGGATGGGTGCGTCCTTTACAGGCTTTTCATACGTTGGAGAAAAGGTGAAGGAGAGCTTTCCAATGCTTCCATATGCAGTAACCGCCGGGGTGAGGTTGTCGGATGCTACTATTGACGAAATTACAGACAAGCCGACCTTTACCTATTTTCATCATTATCGGACCGTGAATGCATTGCTGGATCAAATTGCGCTTCGCGGACTGCTGTTTCTTCAGCAGCAGGGTTATCACGCAGTTGCAGTACCGGCTTCCCAGACCGTGAATCATACGAATGATCCCTATAGCGGCATCTTCCCCCACAAGACGGCGGCTGTATTGGCAGGGCTCGGTCGAATCGGTAAGAACGGCCTGTTCCTGCATGACGAATTCGGACCCAGAGTGAGACTGGTAACCATCCTGACCAACATGGAGCTTCCGTTGCTTTTTGGGAAAGCAGCTACAGAGGCGACTCAGGCTACACAAGCAGCTCAAGCGGAACAGGTAGGGAAAATCAAGAATGCAGAGGAAAAGAGGAGCTGCCATGGCTGCAACAGGTGCGTTGAAGCCTGTCCCGCGATGGCGTTGACCGGCAGAGAGTGGTATGAAGGCGCGGCCAGAGAGGAAATCGTAGATGCAAAAGCCTGCAGCGATTACATGAACCAGCACTTTAAGCAAATAGGCCGGGGCTCAGTCTGCGGAATCTGCATTCAGGTCTGTCCGGCTTGCAGCTTTCAGCACTGTAATAAAAAAACGATATAATTTACGGCAATTCAACATAAAATGATATGCAAGCTGCAGAAACTATTTATCACAGCTGCAGACTGGTACTTCTGCGAAATACTTTTTGCAATGTATGTAGCGATGAAATTTGTTATAAGGTAAAATGAAAGGGTACATTAATAACAGTACTGCAATCGAAGTATTGCTGTAGTATGAAATGACAGGGGGGAATGTAGTGACAAAAAAAGAAGTAATCGCCCTGTTGCTTGCCGGGGGACAAGGGAGCAGACTGGGTATTCTGACCAAGAAGGCGGCAAAACCGGCAGTCCTTTTTGGCGGTAAATACAGGATTATCGATTTTTCACTCAGTAATTGCATTAATTCCGGCATTGATACGGTTGGTGTTCTGACCCAGTATCAGCCTCTCAAGCTTAATAACCACATCGGAATAGGAAAACCTTGGGACATGGATAGAATGAATGGCGGAGTCACCATCCTCTCGCCTTATATGACGGAGAACAGCAGCGAGTGGTATACCGGGACGGCAAATGCCATCAGCCAGAACATTGATTATGTCGATAAACTTGACCCTAAATATGTCATTATACTTTCAGGAGACCATATTTACAAAATGAACTATTCCGGAATGCTTGCATACCACAAGAAAACCGGTGCGGATGCAACGATATCTGTCATTGATGTGCCCTATGAAGAAGCATCCAGGTACGGCATTATGAATGCGGACGAAAACGGAAAAATATACGAATTCGAGGAAAAACCCAAAAAGCCAAAAAGTACTTTAGCTTCAATGGGCGTCTATATATTCACATGGAATGTCCTGAGGGCATATCTGGTGAGAGATGAGCATATGCTGGATTCAGACCATGATTTCGGGAAGGATATTATTCCAACCATGCTGTCAGAAGGTAGAGGCCTGTGGGCTTACAAGTTTGTAGGATACTGGAAGGATGTAGGAACAATTCAGGCGTTCTGGGAATCCAATATGGATCTGGTCAAGAGAGTTCCCGAGTTTAATTTGTATGATCCGGAATGGAAGATCTATACACCTAATCCGGTAAAACCGCCCCATTATGTAAGTGCAACCGGCAGTGTAAAGACCTCGATTGTTGCTGAGGGTTGCATGATTTATGGTAAAGTTAGAAACTCTGTTTTATTTCCCGGGGTAACTGTTGAGGAGGGAGCCTGTATAGAGAATTCCATTATTATGTCGAACTCTCATATTCATAAAAACTGCAGACTTGAGCAATGCATCCTTGGAGAAAATGTCACCGTCGGAGACAATGTATCCATCGGTATCGGCGAAAACATACCCAATGAGTTAAAGCCCGGTATTTACAATTCCGGCATTAGTGTAGTGGGTGAAAGAGCAAATATTCCTGAAGGAGTAACGATCGGGAAAAACGTAATGGTTGATATGCACGCAGGTGAGGAGGATTTCTGTTTACAGAATATTCCTTCGGGTTCAAGTGTTTTCAGAGGTGGTGAATGTGAATGAATAACATGATGGGATTGATACTGACAGGCTGGAAAAAACCTGAACTGAAGGATTTATCATACATCCGGTCTGTTTCGGCTATGCCGGTAGGCGGTAAATACAGAGCCATTGATTTTATATTGTCCAATATGGTAAACTCAGGGATTAAAAATGTTGGTGTGCTGACCCAATACAGCTTTCGCTCTCTGATGGATCACCTTGGCTCCGGAAAGGAGTGGGATCTGGACAGAAGGTATGATGGCCTGTTTATTTTTCCGCCCTCTATGTCGGATGACGGAAGCGGCTGGTACAGAGGCAGTGCAGACGCCATGTACAACAATTTATCCTTTATTAAAAGAAGTAATGAGGATTATGTTGTTATTGCCCAGGGTAATGGAATATTCAAGATGCAAATGGATGAAATGCTGGAATTCCACATAGAGACCAATGCAGATATTACTCTCGCATACAGAAAAATGTATGATCACAGCCCGGAGGATCTTTCAAGGCTGGGAATTATTCAGATCGACAAGAATAACCGGGTGACCGACCTGCAGGAGAAACCGCTGAACCCACATTCCGATTTAGGCTCCATTGGCATATATATGATAAAGAGGACATTGCTGATTTCACTGCTGGAAGAATGCATTGCGCATGGTGAATATGATCTTGTTAAGGATATATTGATCAAGAAGCTTGATAAGCTGGATGTGTTTGGTTATGAGTTTAAAGGCTATTGGCGCAATATCAGTTCTGTCCAGAACTATTACAAATGCAGCATGGACATGTTGAATCCGGAAATCAGGAAAGAACTCTTTAAAGACAACGGTAAAATATACACAAAGGTTAAGGATGAAGCTCCGGCCAAGTATAATGAGGAAGCGGAGGTTAGAAATTCCATTGTAGCCGATGGCTGTTTTATTGAAGGTACCGTTGAGAATAGTGTTTTATTCAGAGGGGTTATGGTTGCAAAGAATGCGGTTATCAAGAATAGCATTGTGATGCAGGGGGCAGTAATAGAACAGGATGCAGCAATCGAGTATGCTATCCTGGATAAAAACGTTATCATGACGAAAGGCAAATACCTGAAGGGTGAATCGGGTTGGCCTATTGTTGTTGGGAAAAATGCTGTCGTATAACTCTCGCTGTTAAATGGAATGATTGCATAAAAGAAGAAGATGCCAATGGTGATCAAGGATGAGATTCTTAAGAAGCTGAATAGCTAAATCCTTCATTTATTTGTACTGCTAATGACTTTGAAACATGCAAAAATCTATTAAAATTACTAATAATAAGCCAATAAAGCCCATTTCAATATTGTAATGGGTTTTATTTTGTAATATTATATAGAATAATACTTCAGCGGCTGCTTTTTGACGAACCTACATCAGAACTTGACCCCGAGCTTGTGGGAGAGGTGCTGGAAGTTATGAAGGATCTGGCTCAAACAGGTATGACGATGCTGATGGTTACTCATGAAATGGGATTTGCAAGAGAAGTAGGCAGTAGAGTTATTTTTATGGATAATGGCGAGATAAAAGAAGAGGGCAAGCCGGAAGAGATATTCTCCAACCCCCGGAATGAAAGGACAAGAGCATTCTTGAATAAGGTTCTCTAAATCAATGTCAAAAAAAATCAGAGCGGATATTATTTTGTTGGTGATCACCATTGTCTGGGGTGCCTCCTTCCCGTTGATGAAGATAGTGCTGGAGTATATCCCGGCCTATGCATTTCTTACCATGCGGTTCATTTTTGCCGCGGTCGTACTTATTGTATTGTTCCATAAAAACCTCAGGAAAATGAACCGCCGGGTGTTGTTGTACGGATGTATTATAGGCGCATTCATGTTTGGCGGCATGGCGTTTCAGGTTATTGGACTTTACACCACGTCAGCTTCAAATTCAGGCTTTATAACTGGCCTGAATGTTGTAATAGTACCATTGATCGCGGCTGCTTTGTTAAAAAAGAGGCCCGACAGAGCTTCTCTTTTTGGCGTCTTAACTGCGTTTATCGGATTGTTTTTCCTGTCAGGAGGGTTAAGCTTCAGCTTTAATTACGGTGATTTTCTAACCTTTTTGTGTGCCATATGCTGGGCTTTTCAAATCATATTTATTGATAAATTTACGCAGACGGAAGACGCGCCTTTGTTGGCGATCATACAGATCGCATTTGTCGGTGTGGTAAGCTCGGCCTTCTGGCTGACTGCCGATGGGGGAAAACCGTTGGAAATAAACAGTACTGTAATTGGTATACTGCTTTTTACAGGAGTACTAGGTACAGCGCTGGCGTTTGGCGGACAGACTATAGCACAGAAGGATACGACTCCTACCCATACGGCTCTGATTCTTACTGCGGAGCCGGTTTTTGCAGCGATATTTGCAATGGTCATACCCAATTCGCAGGGGGTAACAGAAATGCCAACGCTGACAAAAGCAATCGGCTGTTTATTGATCCTTTTCGGCATGCTGATATCTGAACTGAAGCTGGGGCAGCGGAGGCAGGACTACACTGCAGATAGAGAGATAGGTCATGTGTAAACAAAGCGGCGGGTATTGCCGTATAATAGATTTGAATAACGTCATAGTTCCCTCGACGTTGTTCAAACGCCACGTTTAAGCGTGGCGCACGAAGTGTAGCGAAGGGCAAATTCATTTTGCCCGCAGCGAGGGGGTATGGGGGCTTGCCCCCATTGGAAATGGAACAACGCCACAGTCCCCCTCGACGTTGTTCAAATGCCACGTTTAGGCGTGGCGCACGAAGTGTAGCGAAGGGCAAATTCATTTTGCCCGCAGCGAGAGGGTATGGGGGCTTGTCCCCATTGGAAATGGAATAACATTATCAGGCAAGAGCGGGAGGTATAAAACTATGATGTTCAGTGGAATGGCGTTTGGCGGGTTGTTTTCTATTTTCTTCATACTGGTTATCGGAATAATCCTGTTCACGATTATAAAAGGAATTGCGCAGTGG
>JAEZLF010000300.1 GCA_023435925.1 Bacillota bacterium | reverse complement strand
ATTTGATTGAACCGCTGGATGTTCAGGATATGCATAATCTGATGGACCGCTCCTATCTTGTAATGACTGATTCAGGCGGATTGCAGGAAGAAGCTCCCTCGCTCGGCAAGCCGGTGCTTGTGCTGAGGAAGGAAACAGAACGGCCGGAAGCTGTAGCAGCAGGCACTGTCAAGCTGGCAGGTACCTGCCGTGAGACTATAAACACCCTTGCCGGACAGCTTCTGGAGAATAGCACTGAATATATCCGCATGGCAAAGGCCGTCAATCCCTATGGGGACGGATCGGCCTCTGAACGTATCGTTAAAGCAATTCTTTATGAATTTGGCATCATCAGCAGCAAGCCAGCTGAGTTCTGAACCGGGCGCTGGCCTGGGTTTTGGCCCGAGTTTTAGCCCAGGTTCTGAGCTGGTTTTTGGCCCGGGTTCTGATCCGCTTGGATTTTCCCACTTTGCACTTTTCACAATTTGCGAGGAATGGCATACCTCACTTTCGAGCTTTATCGCGGCATGGCGTTCCTTCTTTAGCCTTGGCTGCTTTTCCTGCTTTTAACTACCTGCCTTACTCACCTCTGCCGCTATCTCCGCTCTTAACATGCTCATGAGAATACAGATGCTCCATGCAGTATTCATAATCTCCTTCGCATTCTACACAATACCTGAATTCCAGGTTTTTGTCATCTCTTTCCGTCCTGCCGCAGACAGCACACCTGTGTATTGTGATGTCCTTGGGTATCTGGGCTTCAAAGGTTCTACGATTGTAGTAGACCTTCCTGCCGGTTGTAATCCGTAACAAGATGTCCTTTCCAAAAAACAGGAGAAAATTTAATGCTGAGCCTAAAACAGTAATAATTCCATATATCGGAGAAATTGCAATCAGCAGCACAAGACCAAGTGCATATACAACTGCCAGGTATTTCATCTTAACCGGTATGATATAGAACATCAGTATCTGATAGTTGGGAAACAGAAATGCAAAAGCAAATATCAGCGAGAAATTCAAGTAAACCGCTGATCCGGCGCCGCCCAAGAAGGCCGCCGCGATGGTACTTAGTGCGCCAATCAGATAATAAACATTAAACTTGAAGGAACCCCATTGATTCTCCAAGCTGGAGCCGATCATGTAATAAAAGTACAATGTAAAGAGCAGCCAGATCGGTGAAGTCGTTGGGGGGATAAACAAAAAGGTAACAAGCCTCCAGACCTCTCCCTCCATTACTAGCGCCGGAACCAGCGCCAGCCTGGATAATATGGATTGCTCCGGATCCATATAGGATTGAAAATATGCCAGCAAGGCCACAAGACCATTAATGGCAGTAATATAGATCATCAAATTCTTAATAGCATACTTCCCGATTTTTCTTTCCAGTTTATTGAGCCAACCCAATCCCTACACCCTCTCTATTCTGTTCCTTTTCATATGTGCGCCGGTTGTTTTAAAATACCATTCCGTCCTGCTGCGGAGCATAAAGTCTCAATTCATCGTAACTGCACATACCGCTTTCAAGGGCATTATGCCTCAGTACCATATACAGCTCCGCTTTTGTGGCATTTTCATATGGCATTACAAACAATGTACCCACAAGCAGTGCAAGAACCCCAAGCAGATACCATCCTAAAAACGACAAATCCAATACAAACATGTCAAATTTGTGACCATTCGTCATTTGATTGCTAAGCTCAATGGCTCTTTTAGCTCCTATATTCGGGTTGTCTGCCAGTATATACGGCACCATGCTATATGAATACGCTTTTATAATACCAGGTATAATGAACAGAAGGAACCACAACAAATTCTGAACACCTTTCAATAGCATGGACTTAATAATCCCGGTATAATTCTTTCCATCGAAAGCAAACTTGAAACATCCCCTGTTGTCATAGTATTCTGCCGACAGAACGAAGTACTTCCGGCCACCGACTTCCAACGGATAGCCCAAAAAAATACGCAGGGCAATTCCAATCAGAATAAATACCGCAATGACTCCCAGTATGACCAGTAAAATGGCAATGACTTCAGGTCCAATATCACTGAAGGATCCTGAATTGTTGAAGGATTGGTTTCTTCCCCCTCCTCCACCGCCACCGCCGCCACTGCTACTGCCGCCGGCGACTGCAATAACGATACTGATCAGAAACGCCTTCCAGTAATTTCCCCTCAAAACATTCTTTGCTCTCTCTTTAAGTTCTCTTCTACTCCACATCCTATGCCTCACTTTCATGCCTTACAGCAACCGATATGCCTTATTAAACACTATATTATTTATGGCTCATTTTTACATACAATACTTGAAATATTGGTGTTTTGTCTGCTTTGTTTTTACTGCGTTTTATTGTCTGCTTTGTTTTTTTCGTCTGCTACGTTTCATTTCAGTATTCATTGTATTTATCGGGATGAAACGTAATATTATTCTACCATAAACATACTGTTCCTTACCATACAAATTCGGGGCATGAAAGTTTCTTAACATGAGCCGGCAACCCCAGCCTTTTAGGTGTGATATATCTCACTCCTATGGTTGAATATAGATAGGTCACTCCTTTGGCTGAATATAAGTCAGATCATAGATATTCCCTGTTATTTCGATGTCGTCAATCACATATTCAGCGATAGCGCTGCCTTTGTGAGCGGTTACCGTCATTCGATAGGGCTGCCTCTGTCTGTTGTTGTCCCAGCTCTTGGTGGACGGTGCCAGCGGTAGATAATATTCCCAGCTGATATGGTTTCCGGCACCGGTAAACGTCGAGTCTTCCGGGAAACGGACACTGTATCCGAAGTAGTCTTCTTTATAGCTATAGGTGTGTCCATTGGGGTCTGTATAGGACATGGCTTCAAGCTCCGGACTGAACCTTACCGTCACCTGTTCCGGATTGCCGAGCATATCGATATTGATTTTAACACATTCCAGAGATAGAAACCGGTGAGGCTCATTGGAAAGACGTTCTCCGAAAATGTCAGCCTGCCCCCGCCAGTGATTCCAGTATCCGCTTAAACGAACATCGGTGATACTAAGATTGGTCAGCTTAAATCGTACGTCCCGGGTCTGGCTGTTACCATTGGGTGTTGTTGCTGTAAATCTGGCGTTATATTCACCTTCCGGTATGTTCTCAGGGATTGAAAGGCTTCCTACCCATATCTTGCCGGCGCCTTCGCCCTTTCCTGTCATCATATAGGTTCTTTCATAGGCAGTTCCCTGAAACAGTGTTGCCGTTACTGTACTTGCATATTTGGTTGTATGGGCATCCGCTTGCACAACGGTTCCTCCCACCACTTCATACGGCAGAGACGGTTCCAGATTCAAAGGTGTTGAAACATGAACCTCAAAGCTCTTAGCTGCAGTATTCCCATTCCCCGCATCCGCCCATCTCCTGAATTGATATGTTCCATCCGGCATTGTTGCAGGTATCTGATCCGAGAAATCGTTCCATTTGATGTCATTTCCATTTCTTATGCCGGTTGTATCATTGAATCGGATGCTCTCCTCCGCCTTAGCCTGTCTGCCGTTCCTGTCAAACAGTGCATATTTCAGTGTCGGTATGGACGGATGCCGCGTCCAAAGGTTAAACGCCTGCAAATATTCCGATGCCGGTATTCCGGGGTTCCTGGCATCATTAACAATACGTAT
>JAEZLF010000251.1 GCA_023435925.1 Bacillota bacterium | reverse complement strand
TGACGAGTATGTTCCTCAACTCCCTGTCCTCAATGATTTCATAAACGCACCTTACCGCGTCTGTCACCTTAACCCCTGAAGAAATCTGGTTATGCAGATATTTATAGATTTTATAGATATACTTCTGAAACCTTTTATTAATCTTACGTTTACTTGCTGAAACAACCATTTCCATAATAGAATTCATCAATACTACAGTAGCTAAAGGCCTTAACAGATCGGGATAGCTGATCAATACTCCGGCTATAAAAACTACTGGAGAAGCAGCATATCGGATAGCAAGGTAAAGTATCACAGCGTAATCGCTTCTATATCCTGCTTTTTTCATTCTTACTTTAGCATTCTGGTAAATGCCGCCTTTTCCAATACGCCTTTCACAGGCAGCAATGCCACTGGTCAGAAGCCTGGAGCATCTCTTATAAAGTGACACGTCCGGATTCCTGGTACCTAGTGCGGCTGCGACTCTTTTCGAGTTCGATATGGCCAGATAACGGACAAAAATCAAGCTGAAAAGTACATTGGAAAAGCCAATCATCACAAAAATAACGGTATTTTCTTTCAAAAGCTGTATGAGGTGTGCCATAGCTTTCCCCCTTCAACGCAAGTATGCAGCCCAGCAAAGCCATCTTCTCTTACTTTTACTCTTACTCTTACTTTCCAATCTCCGCTCTCTCGTCTCTTGTCTCTTGTCTCTTGTCTTTTGTCTCTCGTCTCTCGTCTCCTGTCTTTTGTCTTTTGTCTTTTGTCTTTTGTCTCTAGTTTCTGAATTTCATGATCCCTGCCGTAATATAAAAGCCCAGCGCATACATTCCGCTGAAAGCTGTCAGCAACAGCTTACCCTCCAGTGTGTGCAGATAAAAATCATTGATCTGAGGTGTAAAGTTGATAAAAAAGTATGCAACGATCAGCACTGCAAACATGATGACATAAATAAGCATTCTATCCTTGTATGTCGAAATATTGCGCCGGTTATATTCTTCATCAATTTTATAGAATTGATTTTCCAGGTTAGTCAACAGCTTAATAATATCACCCCTGTTGCGCAAGCTCAGCTTGATATTCACAATAAAATCTCTGAACTGGGAGTTATCCACCTTCATTTGCAGCATATCCAGTGCTTCCGAGGGCTCCAGGCCTCGGTTTACCTGTATGACCATATCCTTTATGAAGGTTTGGAGCGGTTCACCGATATTGGAATCCAGCGATTTCTCGAACGCATACATGATGTCTTCCTTTACAGAGCACCATCTATTAAGGACGGAAATATATTCAGATAGCATTTTTCGTATGGTCTCTGAATTATAACCGGAAAGCAGATCAATAGCAAAAAACGGAACCATGGCAATCATTCCACTGATTACTGCTGAGGACGGCAGAAATTTAAGCAATCGGTTGACCGGTTGATACACAGTCAGGAAAATCATGACCATAATGCCCGCCAGTATATAAATATTCATAAAGGGAAGGTAGTGCCTGATATTGGACTTTACGATACAGATCAGTTCCAGCCGGTCCAATAAATTCATTCCTGCAGCGGTATCTGTATCCGGGTATCCCATATTAATTCCCGGCATTTTTCGGGAATCTCCATTTCCGGTGAGCCACCTGGTAAAATGCCGAAGAATTTTTCGCAAATCTATTCTTCTGGCAACTGCAACAGATAATATCAAATCAGCGCAGAGCAACAATATGGAGTTTACAATGATTAACGCCATGGAATCATTCTCCTTCAGTAAATTTCTGAATTAAGTTTGAACAAGTCCGGAAATACCGTTCTTACTACTCTCATGTCTGTCTGCTTACTTACTCACTTGTTAACTTATCAGACCCGGCATGATCACATGAATAGAGTGTACTGTATATAAACTGGTCGTTGAGGCTGTCATATCCGTCCACCTTCAGCACCTCAACCACCTTGAAATCTTTAATATAGAATATGGTATTGATACTTCTGCCCATGATCTCCTTGATTGTTTTTTCACTCTCTCCCGTTTTGGCACCTTTACTTAACGTGAGCAGTCTTCCAAAAGCGTCTCTGCCGCTTTCGGCATGTGTTGTGGCAATGCCCCGGTGCCCCGAATAAGCCGCCTTTACAAATTCCCACGCCTCATCGCCGGTAATCTCACCAACACAATAGGTGTCCAGTGACATCGTCAGACCGTCCTTCACCAGGTCTTTCAATGTTACCGGCCTTCCTCCCTCATTCTGCTTTTTCGTTCTCTGCCCGATACAATAGGGCTTATCCGGATAGAGCTCCGCATCAGACTCAACAATGAGCACTCGTTCCATCTCCGGCAATGCATTGATGAATGCCCGCATCAATGTAGTTTTGCCTGCGGCTCCCTTTCCGCAGAAAAGTATGGATGCATCACTTAAGGCCAGCTTTCCGATCAGTTCCCGCAGGACATCATTCAGCATTCCGAGATGCTGCAAATCCTCCAGTGTATAATTGATTTTCCGGTGTTTCCGGATACTGATGGCCGGTCCGTCAATATTACGCGGCTTTATGGATACATTGATCCTAAGCCGGTGCTTTTCATCCGACACCCTGCAGTGGCTGTCGTTTTCATTCAATATACCGCCATTTCGGATTGCGATCAGCTTGCAATAGGTATCAAAGACTCTTTCGCTTCCGAAATGAACAGGGATTTTACTTCGTACCCCATGCCGTTTGATGACGAATTGATTAAACCTTGTTCCATCAATATCGGTAATATCCTCGTCTTCAATGTAGGGCTGAAGCTCTCCGTAACCAAACATAAAATCAAAAACCTTCCGTATCAATTCATCTCTGAATACGCCATAATGGTATTTATGCATATCAATATCTTTGATGATTGCCGTTTCAAGGGTGCTCTTATCGGCGTGTCCCACTGAAACATCTGCTACCAGTCCCGGACAATCCCTCAATATATCCTGGGTGATATTCGTCACAATGACATTAATATCTCCAATGCTTCTTTCTGCTCCGGCAGTATCTTCATAAAAAAGTTTGTGATGAGACTTAACAACAGGCATGATTCTCCCTCCCAAGGACGCCTTTTATCCGTTTTACCAGTTTAGAAACAGGTCGCTGCATATACCTCAGCCCCACTTCTGCAAAAAGCTGAATATATTCGCCTTCGATTGCATTTTCCATACGTTCTGCATAGACTCCATTTAAATTTCTATACATTGCCCGTTTTCTGCTGGCAGAGACCTTTCCAATTAAATTTCCCTGTGTTGCAGCCCTGGCCTCGCTGATAGGTATAGAAAGTACATTATCGTATTCAAACAAGACAAATTTTGTTCTTTCAAGGGGAAGCTGCTGTTTTTCCTTTAAAAATGCAATATATGTATTGAATTCTCTCAGGCTGGATATGTCACCTGGTATTGCTGCTATGTTTAAATCGGATTTCAGCAGGGCCGCTAATGTGAATGCGTCATATATGGATCTGTTAACAAGCAGTATGGTGATATCAAAGCTGCGGTAGCATTTATCAATTAGCTGGGATACACTGCTTTCGCTATAATATTCGTAATTTTCCAGCCGGTAGTTACCGGTGATAATATGAAGATTTTTTAACGTCTTGCCGACAATTGTCGTTTGCTTCAGCAGCTCCGTTGTCAGCATTCCCTTGCCAATAGCATCCATCACCATATCCAGGCAGGAGTAACCGAATATGCCTTTGCTCCGGCTATTAGACGGATATTTTTTTAAATTCAGTATGAGATCCGCTTTCGGCGACAATAAATCCAGATCAGCTAAAAGCACTTCACCCTTTGAATGCTTCGCGGCGGTATAGGCAAGCTCACATCCAAACTCTGCATTGTCCCAGACTGTAATGACAAGCTTGCTGAAGCTCCCTTCACCATTATTATTGAAATGGCTCCCAACAATATTGTGTTGCTCCTCAGGCATCCGGTAACGTCGATCCAGATAGTCTTCCAGCTCTTTTAACAGCGCTGAGGCGCTCTGATATCTTTTTGAAGCATCTTCTCGCGTGCATTTTTCTACAATAGCCTCCATGTCTTGTGAAATGGATGGGTCATAATACCGGACAGGCTTCAGATCAAAAGGAAATTCCATAGGATTCTTGCCTGTAAGCAGGTGATGCATCGTCACACCAAGACTATAGATATCGGATGCCGCACTGGTCTGACCGGTGCCGTACTGCTCCGGCGCTGCATACCCGCGCGTTCCGATGTAGACGGTATCGCCTGCTGACTGGGACTTGTATTCCCGTGCTATACCAAAATCAATCAGCTTTAGGGTACCATTCCCTGTCAATATGATATTGGATGGTTTCATATCCCTGTAAATAATAGGATTCGGATCAAGAGTATGCAGATATGAAAGTGCTTTACACAGCTGAACAGCCCAGTCTGCGACTATTTCTTCCGGGATTTCTTTTTCATCTTCAAGCATTTTATCCAAAGAAATACCTTCTATGTAATCCGACACCATGTAGAGCTTACCGTCCTGCTCAATAATATCAAATAGTCTGGGTAACGCAGGGTGATCCAGCTTTTTAAGAAGCTTTGGCTCAGCAAGCCAATCGACCGGTGCATCATCCTTTTTATATATTTCCTTGATTGCCCACAGGGTCTCCGTATTCATGTTCTTTGCCAGGTAAACAGTCCCCATGCCACCCTGTCCAAGAACTTTTAAAATAGAGTATCTACCGTCAAATAAATCACCTGTTTGCATATGGATCCCTCACATATCGGACCACTTGTTATATTTTTCAGCTTTTGTAGCATTTTTTGTCACTTCTTTTTGTATAATCTGATTGTTTTTTCTTATTCTACCACATTATTCCAATTTGTGCTAGTCTTTTTTACAAACTTTTTCTTGCTTTTTGAAAAAATATTTGTTATAAATACTGGAATTGTTAGTAATAATTACTTAATTATGCGAAATCAGCGCCATACCGTAGAAATTGGCGTTGCACCATAAAAATTGGCATAAACGACATAGCCATTATTCGATAAAATCCGGAATATACTGAGCAGACGCGGCCTCCCGCTCCTGAACAAAGCCATTGAGACCCAGCTTCTCAAATCTGTGTATCACTTTCTCATGTTCATACCTGGTTAAGCTTCTTCCAAGTGTCCTGTGCCCGCATGCCAGATGACATGGAATGTATTGGCTCATAAGGCTTACATAAACATTCTCCGCCATGTTTTCCTTTATCCATTCCAGCACTCGAAGCGAATCATTGGTATGCCCGGGCAGAACAAGATGTCTGATAATCATGCCGCGCTTCATCATTCCATCTTCATCAAATAAGGCCGGCCCTACCTGTCTGTACATTTCAAGTATTGCCTTGGAAGCCGTTTCAAAGTAATCCCTTACCCCCGAGTAGTCTGCCGATATTTCGGAATCCACATACTTCAGGTCGGGAAGATAAATATCAATGAAGCCATCAAGGGAATGCAAGGTTTCAAGCTTGTCATAACCATTGGTATTATAAATGACAGGAAGTTGTAAAGGCACTCTCGATTGTCCTGATGACAACCTATCCTTTGCAATTGTTAAGGCATGCCGGACAGCCGTCACAAAGTGGGAGGGCGTTACCAGGTTGATGTTATGAGCCCCTTCATTCTGTAAAGACAGAAATATCCCCGCCAGCTCCTCTGCAGTGATTTCCTTTCCATATCCACCATGACTGATCTCATGGTTCTGGCAGAAAATACACTTCAGATTGCAGCCTGAAAAAAACACGGCACCTGAACCTTTTGTTCCGCTGATGCAGGGCTCCTCCCACATATGCAAAAAAGCTTTTGCCACCACCGGGTTTTCTCCCATGCTGCAAAAACCTCTGCCCGTGTCTCTATCTACATTGCATTCTCTTGGACAAATATTACACCACATTTCAACACTTATCTCCGGCATATTTTCCTATATTCGTAAATAGCCTTTACAACACTTGCAAATAAAAATATAATAAAGTTAATCGGGGAGCATGTCAATATCGATGTCATTAAAAAACGCGGAGGGATGATACATGAGAATCAGCGGAGTTACGTATGCGGTCAGGAAAACACATACTGCCAGAAATGTTGTTTTGACCGTCATTGTTCTGCTTCTTCTCGCCATCCTTGCCATTGTCATTATCTCCGGATACAAAAGCTGGACTTTACTCCATCCGGATAAGAAGCCTCTTGATACATTCTCATCCAATATTGTTCCGGAATATCGTGATATTAATTTCAGAGGAACCGATAACAAAATCCTGCTGAAGGGCTGGTTTTTTCAGACAAAGAATAGCGACCGTACCGTAATACTGGTTCACTCCTATGGCAGTAACAGGCTCCAGTTCGGAATTAAAACCGTGGATCTGATAAAAGAGCTGCTGAATAAGGGTTATAATGTATTTACTTTTGATTTAAGAAACTCCGGTGAATCCGGCGGAAAAGATACTACCTTCGGCTACACGGAAAAGGATGATGTTTTGGGCGCCATCAAATATGTGAAAAGCCAGGGATCCGGTCATATTACGCTGATGGGTTTTTCAACCGGCGCCTCAGCCAGTATTCTGGCCGCCGCCGAGAGTGATTCTGTCGATGCGGTTATTGCGGACAGTCCCTATGCGGATCTGAATGATTATCTTTCAAATAGCCTTAACAGGTGGACACATTTGCCTTCCTTCCCCTTTAACAAGACTGTTTCAGTATCCTTGGAACTAACCGGCGGCATTGATATGGAAAGCACCAGTCCTGTTCATGCGCTGACAAAAGAAAAACCTCCCCACATGCTCCTGATACATGGGAAGGAAGATCGGCTGATTCCTGTTGAAAATAGTATTGAGCTTTATCAAAAATACTCCGCACTGAACTCCTCCGGAGCTGAGTTCTGGATGACTGAGGACAATGGAAATGCCACCAGCTTTGAAGTATACACCGAGGAGTACATGAATAAGGTTTTTGAATTCCTGGGTAAGGTATATCCACAGGAGTAACCGCTCCTGCTTTTACTTGCTCTCGCCCTGCCCTGTACGCCTATTTCTTCTTATCCAGGAAGTAGGATGGCGCATTATATGCTCCGGCTTTATAAGCGTTATTTGCCTTTTTGCCTTGATTGATTTTCTTGATCTCATTTCCAAACTGTTCGAGCAGCTTTTTACTTTTCTGACTATTTGTTTTTTCAATCTCACTGATTTCACGAATCACATCCAGAATATCAGCGGTCAACGCCTTCAGCAGCTTTGCACCAGTGGAGGCTTCGCTTGTGAGCTTCGCCGCATCCAATTGATCCAGCCGGGATATGCCGAAAGCTTTTTTTAGCTCAGCACCAAGCAGTTCGAATTCCTCATCCAACTGATTAATCTCGTCGATTCTGGTCTGCTTGTCCTTGATTAAACCATTCAGGCTATCCATCCCATCCTGAGAAATGGCCTCGGTCTGAGCATTTGTCAGCTTTAGAATATCCTGCATCAAGCTTCTTTTTTTTTGTAAAAGCTCATTGAGCTTCTCAATTATCTTTTCCGGTGTCCTATCCATTATTTACTCCTGTGCCGCAAGATGAAGCTGCTGTGTTTCAGCAGATTGCGACGGCTGCTGAGGATGCTTAGCAAGCTTCATAGCTTGCGCCCAAGTGTCCCGAAGTTCCCTGACCATGCCTAGAATCTCCGCAAGTACTTCCGGATCTTTCTTAATATTCGCTTCCACGAGCCTTCTATACATATATTCATATAAAGCGTCCAATCCCTCGGATACTTCATATTTCATATCAAGTGTTTCCCTGAAATTAAGGACTATATTCTGAGCACGCACTATAGAATTGGCTGCTTTCTCAATATTCTTCTCATCGATACCGGCTTGAGCCTGCATGATAAATTTCACAAGACCATTGTATAGCATCAATGTCAATTCCTCAGGAGTGGATGTGTATATGGAATTCTGTTTATATTGGTCGTATGCCTTATTCAGTGCCATTATCGATCCTCCAATGATGAAATCAATATCGTTTATACCCACATATGTACGCCTGATTTTGTATTATGAACCAGTGTTAAACTGTTGAGCTATCCAACTGCTTTGTGCACTCATCTGCGAAATGTATTGTTCCATTGCAGTGAACTTCGCATAGTATCTGTCTTCTTTATCGCGTAATTTATCAATCAAAGCATCAATATCATCATCATATTCATCAATCTGCTTGTAAATGAGATTTGTAAATTCTGTGGTGTCTCCCTCAATACCGGCTTTCTCCAGTAATGTACCCTTGCCTCCTACCGTTCTGATATTATCATTCAGAATATCGGAAATTCTGCCTGCAAGTCCCGAGCTGTTATACCTTTTTGAGCGAAGATCAGCGTTATTACTGCCACTGTAATCAATGTCTGATTTCTTTGAAAACAGCTCAGAAACTGCATTTGGATCACTTTGTAGCGCTGCTTTAAGCTTGGTTTCGTCAATGACTAGTTTGCCCTTGTCAGTGTAATCTCCGGTCGTGATTCCGATGGATGAAAGACTTGCTGACACACCGGAAACACTATCCGACAGAGCTCTTCTCATACTGTATACGATGCTCTGAAGCGTAGAATCGCCCTTAAGCAGACCTGTTTTCGCCTTTGCTTCCCACTTGGTGATCTCGTCCTCGCTCATATCTTCCTTTTGCTCATCGGTCAGTGGCTGGTAATTACGGTCATACTTTTCAGTCAGCTTTGTATTGATACTGGAAATGATATCATTATACTTGTCCACAAAGCCCTTTATGTTATTGAATATTTCATCGGTGTTCATAGAAAGCGAGACCGTCTCACTCTCTTTAACCGGATCCGCATGTGCTTTCACCAGTGTATACGTCACCCCATTCAGGGTAAAGGTATTACTGCCCCTGACAACAGTTTGTCCGTCAATCGTCGCTTTGGCATCTACGCCTTGTACCATGGTTGTACTGTCAATATTGATTCCTGAAGCACCACCCACGCCAAAGAAGTTCCCCTCCTGTGTCGCACCAATATCAATGTTATTCCCTGCTCCTAACTGCTTGGCAGTAATCACAAAGTTGTCGGTAGTTTCATCATAACTCATATTGACTTTTGCATCTGCGTCTGAATTAATCGTATTCATCATACTGGATAGGGATACAGATTTATCAAAAGTAAATTCCTTTGAATTTATTGTAAACTTCAGTTTCCCTTCGCTATTAAAGGTAAGGTCTTTGGCAAAGGAAGTGCTTAAACTTTCAAGTGATAGACTGGTATTAAGCCTGTTGGTTACCCCCGAGCTAAAGCCGAGAGCCCCAAGCCCATCACTGGAGGCACTGCTTGAGAGTGTTACTTTGTCTGAACCACCGTTTGTATCAAAGGAGAGCTGCTTCGTGCCTTCATTGTAACCTACAGTAATCTTGCCTGCTCCAAAAGCTTTATCCACAAGTGCCTGAAGTCCGGTACCGGCTTTGTTGACTATTTCGCTTCCCGTGCTGTTGTAATCATCAAGAGATATTTCTTTTGTCACACCATCCAGTGTTATTTGGATTTTTTTACCTGAAAGGTTAAAATCACTGACTGCAGTACCCTTCAGAGCATCGGTCACACCGCTTGAACCGACTGCCTTTCCAGCAGTTGCCAAATTAACCACGGATACCGTATGGGTTCCTGTGACCGATTGCGCATTGCCTGAAACAGTGACATAGGAGCTATTACTTGAAGTCCCGGCATACTTTTTGAAGCTGGTTGCAGACATTAAGTTGCTAATCGGCTTTGCTAAATTGAAATAGGTGTCTTTCAAATCCCGAAGCTTATTGGTTATTTCCCTATAGGAGTCACGTTTCCATTCAGCCAGCTGCTTTTTTTGATACAGCCTTGTTAATGGTATTTTTTCAGCGTTCATTAACTGTTCTACAATAGTGTCGGTATCAAGTCCGCTTCCACCGAGCCCTGTTAAACGCATTGTTGTATTAAAATAGTTTATATTGTTTACTGCCATAAGCTCACCTTCTTTCATCCACAATTAAGCCGGCCAATTCCCATAGCTTTGCAACCATGTCCAGAATTTTCTCCGATGGTATTTCCCGGATAACCTTATCGGTCTCCGAATCAATTACTTTAACCATGATTTCATTTGTCTTTTCATGTATAGAAATATCAAACCTTCTGCTGGAACCTGCCAGCAACCGGTTTACCTTTTCCAGCGCATCCATAACTACCTGTTCTGAAACTGGCAACACATTCCTTTCAAATTCGTTTAGATTTGACGGAATACTGTGATCCGTCGCCTTGGCTTTAACCTCGGAAGCGACCGATCTATGATTGTTATTTACATTAGCAGATATATCACTGCTATTTATCTTTGGTGTACTAAACACAACGGCCTCCGTGCCATTGATTCTCATAATAAAACCCTCCATCCGTGACATCCAAAACTATCTATATATCTATTATCGGCATTTCAATGATTAAGTTTATATAAATTTAACTAAAGTATAGGCGTCTATCCTTGAACCAAAACTGTGGTAAAGGCCAGCTTATCACCTTGAAGAATTTTTATTGACTCTACTATAAAATCGACAAAACGGGAATTATGCTCGATTGTCACAGAAAGGCCTGAAAATAACTTTTGAACTATTACCTCATTATATCCATGATGATAAGCTCCCACTCCAACTAGAAACATCCTGATAATTGCGTAATCTACTGCAAGGCGAATATAGTTCTCCATGGCATTTTCCGATGGAAACACAGGAAAGACCTTGGAAAACACATAATTCACATAATAGTTTTCAAATACCTGTGGGAACTGATCATCGAATTTATTGCTATATTCCGTTTTTATTTCACAGTAATTAGAAAATGCTTGCAGAATTGTAATCCCATCGAAATAGCCAATACCTTCCTTGAATTCTTTCAGTATATCATTAAAAGAATTTGATGTCTGGTCAAATTTCAGACGTAATACCAGCATTTCCATTATCATCTTGAATTGCAGATACCCATCTGATGGAATATTCACAAGCATGGATTTCACATCATTACTTTTACTTACTTCACTATATCTATGAATATGCTGCTGTAGAGCATCCCATTTTTCTTCTTCCTTTAATATTTCCAGCTTATTTGCAAACAATCCCAGTAAAATCAGTCTATCGTTTATTGAACCAGATCTATTTTGCAGAATATCGATGCATACTTCTCTTATAGGCCACAGATACTT
>JAEZLF010000223.1 GCA_023435925.1 Bacillota bacterium | reverse complement strand
GAATCCCAGCTCAGGCAAGGTTATGGAAAAATGTGGACTAATTTATGAAGGAACAATAAAGCAGGGGGATTGGAATAACCAAGGGATATGCGATTATTCAATGTATGGACTTGTTGTGGAGGACTATAAGAATGATAAGTAAGTGTTATGGGAAGGTAAAGAGGCAGTAAATGGTGCGAGAGACTTTGCAAAGAAAGTACTTTTGTTATAGAACTGGCCTTCCAGGGATGAAAAGTATTTGGTGATACAGCCTGCTAAGCCAGAACCACTAATAGAGTATTTAGGCATACATGCTGGACGATTTGAAACAAGCTTAATGATTAAGGAGTTTACCAAATCGTTGGCGGCAAGTGGAAGAAAGACTTTGGAGATTAGGAGAGAAAGTGATAAAATGATCGATTTGCATGTACATACTCATCATTCTTGCGATTCTAATGTAAGTATTGAAGAATATTGCCAGAAAGCCCTGGATAAAGGTGTAAACTACATATGCTTCACTGATCATGTTGATTTTAATAAAGCAGACGATGGATATGGGTTTTACGATTCTGAAAAATTCTTCAGTGAGTTTGAAAAAGAAAAAGATAAATATTCTGATAGAATAAATCTATTATGTGGTATAGAGTTTGCGGAACCACACGTGCACAAGAGGGAGTTTGATGAATTCCGTAAATTACCATATGATTTTATACTTGGGAGTATCCATTATTGGTTTAATGATATGTTCCCAAGTGAGATGCTTAAGAAAAATATTCCGGTAGAAGCCACATACGATAGGTATTGGGAAGAAGTATATAAGGCAGTATCATACGGCGGGTTTGATTCACTTGCGCATATCGATTTCCCAAAGCGCTACTGTAAAAAGTGCATATGGAACAGATCACAAATAAAGGATATTTTTAAGCAAATGATATCGAATGATATTGCACTCGAAATCAATACTTCATCTTTACGGAAGGGCCTTACTGAAACAATGCCGGATAAAGAATTTTTATTGATATATGAAGATGCAGGTGGAAAAAAAGTAACTGTTGGAGCAGATACACACGCAGTTGAGGATCTGGCCAGTGGATATGAATATGCAAATTCTTTAATATCGGGAGTAATGGAAAGTACAGTATTTATTAATAGAAAGCCTGTTCAGTATAAAAGCAAAGATTTTAGTTAATAGTCCCAGCCTTGACTCCACCATCTGGCAAAAAGTTGACGCTCTGCGTAATTGTATAAAAGTGCTAGAGATAATTTTTTAGGAGACTAAACAAAATGGATAAATACGATTTTTTTCTAGCAAATTTTAATGATTTATCAGAAATCATGGATATATATCATAGTATAATTGGCACTCCGGGCTGTACTTGGAGTTTCGATTATCCGAATAAACAAAATGTGATATCTGACATTAACAGCGAATCTTTATATATTCTAAAATATGATAGCAAAATAATCGCAGTAGCAGCGGCAGGTTCATTTAACGAATTGGATCATTTATATTGGGAGCCGAAAAATCCTTGCGAATTGGCAAGGATAGGAGTTGTTCCGACGATGCAAAAACAGGGGGTTGGCACTTTTATTTTGCAAAATGTTATCACAGCAATGAAAAAGAAAGGTTTCGACGGTATTAGAATGATAGTCAGCAAAACGAATCCTTCTGCTTTGGCTTTATATGATAAAAATGGATTTAAAATGTGTGGAGAAACATTTATGTTTGGGATTTATTTCTATTGCTATCAGATGAGCTTCAATTCCACATCATAATCAGGCCCGCTGTACGCGAATCCAGCCTAGACTCCGCCGTGCGGCTGGAGAGCGGACTATACCGAGCATAACAAAGCAGTCGGGTATAAGAGCCGTCTGTGGCAGCTCTGAGCAAGAGGTCCCTTGCCCCACTTCGCCCAACAATGTATTATTACGGAGGTTAAGATGGATTTATCTAAATCAATTAATTTCCTTCTGGAAAACGCGGGTCCGGTAATTCAGTACCGACTCCGGAAAGGAGTCCTAAAAAACCTTTCATTAGCCGACGAAGGAAATCTGCTCGAAAAGATTTATCATATGCCACATTTCAGACTATTACAAAAATATATTAAACCAAACGGTTATATAGGAAGCGGCATGCATAGCTGGAGTAACTGGCGCGGAGTGAGGCTTCATGAAACGCCATTGCAGGATGGTGAAGCAGCAGCACGATTGCTTTCATACTATGCCATTCCAAAAACGCATCCAATTGTAGCCAATTTTGTTTCGGCAATGAGGGATGAAAATATTTTACGTAAGGAGTTTTCCTATATCCCGCCTGAAATTCAACGCTTTGAGCACAGATTTGAGGGACTGAACAACGGTAATAGCCTTATGGCTTTGGTTTATGCAATACAAGCTATGCTCGGTTATGGTGATGATTATGAGGATGTGCTGGAGTTTCAGCAAATTTCATTGAGAGGATTCCGTCGTATTCTTGAAATATCTTCGCTGGATGAAATAACCAAGCTCAATAAGAATTCGAAACGCAAGTTTAACTATCCTTACATTGAGGCAGACGAGTATTTCCCCGAAGTATATACCCTTACAATGCTGGCGTATACAAAGAACTGGCGCAATGATGAAAATATAAGTATGCTTGCGGATTCAATTAATCACATTAATAAGATTATGAAGCCGGATAATAATATGCAAATCCGAATAGATGGTAAATTTTATGTTCCATGTTTTGCTTTCATCAGACCATTCAAACCATTTAGCCCAGATAAAATAGATTCAATATTATACCGCCGTCCGCTGACCGAAATCGCAATGCTTGGTGTTAGCGATAAAGCAAATATTTTGCGTGAGTCCATTGTGAATGTAAAACAAGCGTTAGCCGGCGATGGGATTTTGAAGATGAATTTTTGCTTGCCGCATAACAAACGTTATTCTCCAAAAAAGATAGAATTCCCGACAGCATACGAAGATGTCAGGCTGGAACCCAATTATTCAGCAAAGACCTCATTGTTGTGTGACCTGACATTCTGGGCAGTTGAGTTTTTGCATTTATATGATAATACCAGCTTCACAGATGAGCAGAATTAGAAGTTACTGTATTTTAATATGTATATAAAGGTTACCACACCGATTCGCTTCCGTTGTATGTTGTAGAGGTAATTCGTGCTAACGCACTCAACATACTGGCTGGTCGTTTCGCTTCGCTGCACTGCTCGCCTATGCAACCCGGGTGGCAAGTACCGCCAGGGAGAAGGGCTAACGCGGGTCACAGCTCATCGGCGTCGCGCCTGCTAGGCCGTTAGGCAACATACCTCACATTTGACGTCGCCCGGGCCTCCAGTAGGCGGGCGAAAATCTGACACTTATTTGTTGATATCATGAAGTAGAGGGGATATGAGACAATATGAACAAAATAAAGTATAATAGTTTAGAAACTGAAAGGTTAATATTAAGAAAGTTTGAGGAATCTGATGCAGAAACTTTTTATGAGTATAGGACGAATCCTCAAGTAGCTTTATATCAAGGTGAAGGCTGGGTGGATTATACACTTGAACAAGCATCAGAATTTGTACAAGAACAAATGAATTTTGACCCTGGCATACCAGATACTTGGTTTCAAATAGCAGTTGAACTGAAGGATGGGGGAAAGTTGATAGGAGATTTAGCGATTCATACACTGCCACAAGACTCAAATCAAGTAGAAATAGGATTTACATTAAATCCATTATATCAGAAAAAAGGCTTTGGGATTGAGGCGGTTAGATGCTTGCTGGGGTATTTATTTACCGTACTAAACATTCATAGAGTAGTAGCAATTTCAGATGTAAGAAATAGTTCTTCCATTCGATTAATAGAAAAGATAGGAATGAGAAAGGAAGGATACTTTATTAAAAGTGCATGGAATAAAGGTGAATATACAGATGAATACTTGTTTGCTCTGTTAAAGGAAGAATGGAATGATATGTAATATTAATGGGAAGGAAGAAGTAGTAATGTCATTTGCGAATATCATATTTGCCGCTACATGTTGGCTGTGTTCATTGATTTTTGGTGTAATTGCACTTTGGGCGTTCAAAAGTAAAGACCCGATGCACTTTTGGTCAGGAAGTACCGTAAGACCTGAAGAGATAGCGGATATTCCTTCATACAATCGTGCGAACGGTCTGATGTGGGCTATTTACACTGTTTGTATGTTTGTGACAGGTATTTTGTCACTTTTCAGCATTAAAATAGGTGCTATTCTATTAGTAATTATATGCGTCCCCGGAATTGTTGTCTTAATCGTCGCATATAATCGGATTTATAATAAATACAGAAGCACACCGGTTTCTTATAAAACGGATGATTCAACATCAAAGACGCCAAAAGCGGTCATTATCGCTATAACTTCAATTACTATAATAATTCTTATTGCGGTAGGTGCGTTATTTTTTTATGGTGAAAAAGACCCTGACGCAAGTATACTTGATGACCGCATACAAATAAAAGCCATGTATGGATTAAACATTTATTTCACTGAAATTGCTGATATCTCTCTTTTAGAGAAAAGTCTGAGCGATAATGATATTGGTACAAGAATTAATGGTTATGGCGGTATCGGAAGAGCCCTAAAAGGAAATTTTAAATCAGATACCCTCGGTGAAACTATACTATTTGTTCAATCGAAGTCATCTCCAACAATAAAGATTGAACGAACTGACAAGAAAGATGTATATATAAGTTTCTGTAACAGCGAAACTACGGAGCAACTATACCGTGAATTAATTGCAAATATTCCGCTAAAATGAATATTGCCTTACCAAATAAGCATAATACGGAGCGGTCAAAGAATTCTAATTCATTGATGATAAAGGATAGGGTTATGATATGGTAGTTGTTACTCCGAATTTTAATTTCGCAGGTAATTGCGAAAAAGCAATTGAATTATATAAAAAGGCTTTTGGAGCTGATATTGGGTGTCTTCTACACTATTCAGATGCAAATAAGGCTGATTGGGATAAGAAATTAACACCGGAACAGGAGAATTACATATATCATGCGGAACTTTTTATTGGCGATCAAAGAATTATGATGTGCGACAATATGGATGTTGATTTTGTAAAAAGTACAGCTCTTTCACTTACCATTACATTTGATACAAAAGAAGAAGTGAAGCAGGCGTATGATATCTTACGTGAGGACAGTATAACAATTTATCCAATGCATAGCACAACATACAGTTCTTGCGAGGTAGTATTTATCGATAAATTTGGCTTTAGATGGGGATTGATGACCGAACAAACAGAACGATAATACCGGGTAAATTGCGAAGATATATATTAGGCGTTCCGGCCTTGACTTCGTCGTGCGGCTGAAAGAAAAGAAGGGTTGTAGTAACCTTTTCCAGAGAGTACGATCATGTATATTATTATGAATTGTGAGGATCTTTTCTATACCGTTGTTGAGGTGGAGTTAATTACATTGATGTGTTGATATCATAGCTAATATGGAACGTGCCACGACCCTGCTTGAGAGTTGACAGTGGCAGCTTTTGCAAGACATCAGCTAAGTTAAGCACATTTAAAAATAATTATTGATGAACAGCTTCTTACTTGTGAAAATGCGGGAAAGTTTTTCTTCATCCCCTTTGATGTCTATCCTGCCCGATATTTTCAGCTCGTCTACCGAGGCGAAGCCGGTCACAAGCTGTGACAGCGCCTGGATATCACAGGCCAGCTCGGCGGGCCTTTCGGTCCTTTTAACCGACCGCATGCCGTTTCCCCAGGATATTTCATAGCATCCTGTGTTTGTCGGGAAGAAAGCATCTTCTACACCTATAATGGTTTCTCCCGGAGCGTCAGGCAGTGCCATAAGCTCCAGCGCCTTTTCTGCATTCACAATACGGTTCATACCATATGTCAGTATCTCCTGCTTCAACTCATAGGGCTCATTGAAAAAGGTCAGCAGATTGACAAAAGACGGCGCTTTCCAAATCATTTTATCCATTTGCGCTCCTAATCGGGATACAAAGCTGAAAATGCCGGCCAAAGCTTCCGGATCCAGCCATATTAGCTCGCTGACGACCATCTCGGCCTTGCTGCTTCCCGACTTCTCCGCATGGAACTGGATGTAGCCTCTTGCTTCATTCTTGCTGTTATACCAAATATAGAGATAAACGTTATCTGTATAAGGGTCTTTTTCCGCAAAGCTTTTCCAGAGCCTGTCTGTCCGCAAAACAGCAAGGTTTTTGTCCCTGATATACCCGTCATATACGGAAACGATGTCCTCCCGACCTGTATCGCCTGTGTAAAGCTTCATACTGCCTGTCTGCCTTATGTGCTTGAAGGCCTGAACAGGTATGCTGCATCTTATGTTCGTCATATTAAGCTCATAGCCGAATTTTCTGTAATAAGCATGCGAAAACGGGTACAGGTAGGAGAATACATATCCGTTATCAAACATCTCTTTCATAGAATACTCGAATAATTTCCTGATGTAGTTCTTTTCCCTCTCTTCGGGAAGGGAAGCAACACCGCCTATCCCGCCCATCAGAACGCTGTGACCGTCAAAACGCGCATGGAATGGAATAAGTTCGAAGCAGGAGCACATTTTACCGTCATCATCGAAAGCTCCGCGCCCTGTTGTATAGTCGTCCAGCGACTCCGGTTCATCTGCCGCAGCAGTATCAATGTCCCTTTTAAGCAAAAAAGCTATTAACTGGATATTGTCCTTCACAATCTTTTCTTCCGGTTTAATGGGCCTTATCTCCATTTGGTAACCTCCTTGTATTGTCAAACGCCTGCTCCTAACACTTCATAACCTATTTTGCCGGTCCCGAACTGCTAAGCCAGGCTTATCGAGACAGGCTGGGTGTCCGTGTCGAGCGTCAGTTTTACTCTCTTGCCGCAAAGCTCTGCTTCGTAATCGCCAAGGAAGCCTGATACCTCGATCGAGCCGGTGTTATCGGTGACAAGCCCGGCAGGCTTAGTCCACCACTCGTCTTTGATAAGCTTCCTCAGTGCTTCGTAAGCCGGTTTGACCTTGCTGTCTTCGGTGATGAGGCCGGAAGGAGCTTTTAGCCAGCCGCCGTCTATAAAGCCCCACCAGGTAATGGATTCGATATTCGGGTTTTCGAAAAGAGTCCTGAAATGTGTCGTTACCTCTTCAGCCTGTCTTTCAAGCCCATCCGGCGTAGAAGGCCATTCGTCCACAACATAGTCGTTCAGGTCTACTATTTCTGGAGGCATTATTTTTCCCGAGACAATCGTATTCTCAGTAAAGTGCAGCGGCAGATTGAACCTTGAGAAGCGATCCAGTATCTCCTGTGTCTTCTCTACGCCCCAATATCCCTGGTGCATGTGTGACTGGATACCGATGGCGTCTATGGGTATGCCGGCTTCCAGGCAGCCTTCGACCAGAATGTCATACGACTCTGAGGTCTCAAAATCGTTAAGCAGCAGGACAGCATCAGGGTTAGCCTTCCTGGCGGCGGCAAAAACCTCGCGGATCGTTCGGATTCTTCCAAGTTCCTTGCATATGCGTGTAATTCCATTGTCGTATTTATTGAAAATGGGCATTATGACAACTTCGTTGATGACGTCCCAGATATCCACAAGCCCTTCAAATTCTGTCATATCACGGCGGATCCTGTTCAACTGCGTGGCCAGAATATCCTTATTGCTCATTTCCATCAGCCACGGAGCTGTGGCTGTGTGCCAGCATAGCGGATGGCCTTTGAGCTCCACGCCGTTCGATTTGAACCATTGCGAGGTAACCTTCATCCTCTTTGTATCAGGTTTTCCTTTTACCGGCTCGAAGCGGCCCCAGTAAAACGGCAGAGTACTGTAGTTGAAAAGCTCGAAAAAAAGGCGGAACCTCTCTTGAGTAGTTTCCTTTTCCCTTCCTTCCAGTTCGTTGTTGGCAAAAGGCAATGCGCTGAATTCTGTACATCCGAATAAAAATTGATGCTTCACCTGCTTAACGGATACATTTTGGTTTATGACCGGTTTTCCGTCCTTTCCCACAAAGGTGAATTTTTTAGTACCTTTTCGGTGCTGCAACCGGTCGTTCTTTTGAACACCCATAACACATCTCCTTTTATGTTTTTCTGTGCTTCTAACGATATCCTTATTACCCATCTTTTATTATATCATTTTACGATGTCCTGTATAGGCCTATGATTGCAAAAGTGTTGGCGACATAGTTGTTACGGTGGCTGTGTATATGAATAGGACATAGCATTGTCTATTCTAGTATGGTATGATAAATAACAACTACTGTCGCTCAGCTGGAACGTATTACGTTACTGTGTTAAGTAAGAGGCATAATAACCTGAGAGCAACCATGTACGGAGTAAAGCGGTAGGAGGTGCGATGATGAAGGAATACTGGAGTATTACGTATAAAAAGACAGAAACGCATGATTTGTATTTGGATATCTTTCTTCCGGAAGAGAAGAATCCTCCGCTGATAATGTGGATTCACGGTGGCGGCTGGAAGGAACTGAACAGGGATTGGAACCTGGCCATGCCCATGGTGGAACGAGGATATGCCGTTGCAACGGTAGACTATAGATACTGTGATGAGGGAATATTTCCGACTCAGATGCTGGATCTGAAGGATGCACTGCTTTTTCTAAGAGAGAATGCTGACCGATACGGATATGACGGAAGCAAAATAGCAGTTTCCGGTGATTCGGCAGGGGCGCATCTTTGTACGCTGTTGGGCGTATCGGCGGGAAACCGGGATTGGGAAGCCGCAGAAGGAGATTACAGCGTTCAGGCTGTTGTCGACATGTGCGGACCGACGAACCTGCAAATATCGTTTTCTGGCAAGGAGGAAACGTCGGATAATCCAATTGCCGAGCTACTCGGCGCCCCGGTGAGTTCGAAAGCAGGATTCGGCCGCGCAGCGGCAGCGAGCCCGCTGACCTATATCGACGGCAGCGAGCCGCCGTTTTTGATCCTACATGGTTCTGAGGATCCCGTGGTATCCCCCGAACATTCAAGACAGTTGCGAAATGCCTTGGAAAAGGCGGGGGTTCCAGTGATGATGTATTTTATACCGGGAGCCGTGCATGCATTCGGGGGCAGGCTTGTAACGGATATCATCGGCGAGTTCCTGGATTATTTTCTAAAGGGGATCAAGACTGTTGAAACGCCTGAAGTGAAGAAATGCCACCATAGGCAGATTCCATACGTCACAAAATAAACTAAATAAACAAGAGAGGGCTTATCATGATGAAGAAGGCAAAGGTTACCGTACATCCTGAGTACAAGATTAGTAAGGTAGATAAACGTCTTTTTGGTGCGTTCCTCGAGCCGATCGGCAGTTGGGTTTACGGAGGTATTTATAATCCCAAACACGCTACTGCGGACGATATGGGTTTCAGGCAGGACGTAATAAACGCTGTGAGGGAATTTGACCTTCCGGCCCTTCGATTTCCGGGAGGTAACTGGGTTTCCGGCTGGGACTGGAAAAACTCCATCGGACCGATTGAAAACCGCAAGTCGCAGCTTGATCTTTCATGGTTTCAGATCGAACCGAATATTATTGGACATGATGAGTATATTGAATGGGCAAAGCGCGTTCAAGCTGAGCCGATGTACACGATCAATCTCGGCACGGAGGATTTAAAAAGCGCTGCGCATCTGGTGGAGTATTCACGTCACACCGGCGGCACATACTGGTCAGACCTGCGCAGGCAGTATGGCCATCCCGACCCATATCCCATCAAAACCTGGTATCTTGGTAACGAAATGGACGGCCATTGGCAGATAGGTTCCTGGGAAAAAGATCCTGTAGGCTTCGGAATTCGTACACATGAGATCTCCAAACTGGTTAAGTGGATCGACAACAAGGCCGAGACAGTTTTTGCAGGGACCTCCGATCATCATAAGCACTTCCCGGAGTGGGAAATGGCAGCACTTGAACAGTGCTATGAGTCGGTCGACTTCGTTTCGCTGCACCATTACCACACTGCACCTGAAGGCGATATTGCAAACTATTTAAATATATCCTCCATCTTTGAGGACTATATCAGGACTACCATTGCTACCTGTGATTATCTGCAGTCCAAGCTGCGCACGCCAAAGAAAATGTACATTTCCTTCGACGAATACGGCGTCAGCTTCGGTAAGCAGGGAGAAGTCCTCTTTGGACGGAGGGGCTGGCAGGATGTTACGAAGAGTTACTTCCAGTTTGCTCCGAGAGAAAACGTCTTCACAGAATATGACCCTACGAATTATGTTGAGCGCAAATTCAACTCCAACCAAATGTTGAATGCACTTGCACTTTCATCGGTGCTTTTGACCTTCCTGCGCCACTCGGACCGCATCAAGATAGGATGCATGACCGGCGGTATCCGAAACGCCCTTGCTTTTGATGGCGAGCACGTATGGAAGAACGCAGCATACTACCCATATTATCATATGAATAAGCTGACACGCGACGGCATTTCAATATTGCCGGCGGTTGAGGGCCCGACATTCAACACCGAACAATTTGCCCTTACAGGTTCTGTGCAGAGCCATGCATATGAAAACGTTCAGGCAATAGAAGCTGCTGCTGTACAAAACGAGGAAAAAGGCGAGGTCTGCGTTTTTATTATCAACCGTTCGATTGAGGATGACATTGAGGTCAGCCTGGACGCACGTGGCTTCGATGGTTACAAGCTTGACGAGCATATTGAGATGTATACCGACGATCTTCAAAAAGAAAACAGCTTTGAAAATCCGGACATGATCAAGCCCATCAACAATACTGAAACCAGGATGGACGGCGGCAAGGTATCAGTAGTCACAAGGAAGCTTTCATGGAATGTGATTCGCCTTACGAAATAGACGGCTATGGCCCTGTCCAAAACGGAGATGAAGCTGTATAAACAGGTTATGGTGGTGTTTTTCTCGGTATCTGGAAAGCTAACAATCACACCTAATTATTAATAAAATAGGAAGAGTTAACGAACATGAAAATTATAATGCTTGAATCGTTGGGAATAAAGGAAGAATCGTTAGAGAAGCTGTCAACCGCTTTGACGGCACAGGGACACGAATTTACCGCATATGAAAGGTCGGAGGATACATCCGTCCTGATTAAGAGGGTTGAGAATGCCGATGTGCTGATTGTGTCCAATTTACCGCTGAAGGGTGAAGTCATCCGGTCCGCTGCTGCATTAAAAATGATATCTGTTGCGTTTACCGGGATCGACCATATTGATTCAAAGGCTTGTGAGGAAAAAGGAATCGTGGTTTGCAATGCCGCCGGTTACTCCACCGATTCTGTTGCAGAGCTTACATTCTGCTTTATACTCGATTTATTAAGAAAGGTGATTCCATGCGACGCTGCTGCAAGAAACGGCGGTACTAAGGCAGGGCTGATTGGAAACGAGTTGGCCGGAAAGACCGTCGGAATAGTGGGAACCGGAGCGATCGGCATGAGAGTGGCGGAAATAGCCAATGTCTTCGGATGTAAGCTTCTCGGCTACAGCAGGACGGAAATACAGATGGCAGGACCTTTGGGATTGAAATACGTATCACTGGAAGAGCTGATGTCATCAAGTGACATCATCACACTGCATACACCGCTTACCGAAGCAACAAGGCACCTGATCAACAAGGAGCGCATATCGCTTATGAAACCGACCGGAATCCTCATTAATACGGCAAGAGGACCGGTAGTGGACAGCGAAGCGCTTGCGGAAGCGCTCAACAACGGCCGGATAGCAGGTGCCGGCATTGATGTTTACGAAACTGAACCACCGCTGCCGACCGATCATCCGCTTTTGAACGCGAAGAATGTTGTCGCGACTCCTCACATCGCTTTTGCAACACAGGAGGCAATGGAAAAGAGAGCCGTAATAACATTTGACAACATCTCGTGCTGGATGGAGGGCCGTCCGCAGAACGTTATGATTGGATGAGTCTCCTCAGAACGTTTTAATTGAGTGAACCGTCCATGTAAAAGGTTTGTATTTGAAGTCATTTTTCATTACCCGGCTATTTACGGTTTTTCGTAAAGTGGCCGGGTATATGTTATTTGTGGCTTTTGCAGACTTTCTAGTAATCCTTACAGTGACAATACCTTGTTCAGCTCGGTCATGTCATCACCGACCTAAACCAGCATTAAAATCAACGGAATGGAGACGATTGAAAACAAAGTGGATAAAGCTACGACCTTTGATGCAAACAGTGAATCGCCGCCGTACAACTCGGCAAAAACAGGTGTGTTTGCACCGGCAGGCATCGCTATTACGCTTACGCATACTCCAAGAACAACACCGTTGAAACCAATCACTTTAAGTAAAGCAACTGTCAGGAGTGGCAGCAGTATATTTCTTACCGCTATTCCATAATACAAAGGAAAGCCCGAAAAAAGGCTCTTAAAATCAATACCAGCCAGTATCGACCCAACAATCAGCATCGAAAGCGGCGCTGTCATGGCTCCCAGCATATCCAGGGCTTTTGCTGCCGGATAGGGGAGCCTTAGGGAAAAGAAGAATAGGAACATCCCGACAAATACTGCAATGGTTCCAGGATTAAGCAGGGCTTTCCTGATACTTTTTATGCCCTTTTCACCATTAAATATCATTACTCCTGCCGTCCAAATAAAAAGATTGTAAATGGCAACATAAATGGAACCGTAAAAAACTCCGGTTTTTCCGAAAAGGCTTTCTAGCAGCGGGAAACCCATGAATCCACAGTTCGTAAACATTGTTATAAACATCAGTACTTTTTTGATGTTTTCCGGATATTTCCGGTACAGTAATATTCCAATAAAAAATGAAATTATGTGAGCCGCTATTGCGAAAGCCATAACCAGAAGGACATTTTTAATGATGTCGCTGGAATAATCGAACTGGAAGGATGACAGGATCATTGCCGGCATCGCGATCATCAACAGCAGTTCAGAAAGCTTTTTACCCAATTCTTCATTAATTATATTTATCTTTTTTGCTACAAAACCGATTCCCATGATAATAAATAGGATCGTTACTTGATTTACGACTATGCTCCCCAATTTTAGACCCCTCTTCTCAACTGTATGAACAACATGCTTTAGTATACAATAGTTAATGACTTCAGGCAACACTACTAATACAGTTATTAATTCCACGTGAGTCCTGTATATAGTTTATGTTTCTGGACTTCCACTCTCTCGTATGTTAAAATCTCTGTAGAAAAGAGAATCCGCTTTGGAGGAATAGAATATGAATCAATTACCTACGTCGGCCGGCACGATCAGCAGGTTCCGACGTACTTTTATTGGTGACCGTGATTTTTATAAAACAGTATTTGCAATTGTGGTGCCCATTATTATACAGAACTTAGTTTCCAACTTTGTCAATCTGCTTGACAACATCATGGTGGGGCAGGTCGGCACTACTCAAATGTCCGGTGTTGCGATAGCGAACCAGCTCATGTTCGTGTTCAACCTGACCATATTTGGCGGGTTGGCGGGCGCCGGCATATTCGGTGCACAATTCTATGGTGCGGGCGATAATGAAGGCCTTCGGCATACATTCCGCTTCAAGCTGTGGATGTCATCTATAATACTGACAGCCGGAATCATCATCTTTTTGACCTTTGACGGTACACTTATTTCCCTGTATCTAACTGGTGAGGGGAAAGCAGCAGACGCTGCGGCGATGCTTGGGTACGGACGGGACTACCTGAGAGTCATGCTATGGGGACTTTTGCCGTTCGCGTTGTCGCAGACGTACAGTGGTACACTGCGTGAAACGGGAGAGACCATGCTTCCCATGAAGGCCGGTATTGTTGCGGTTGCAACAAATCTCTGCCTGAACTATTTACTGATTTTCGGCAAGCTTGGGCTTCCGGTGCTAGGCGTGGTTGGAGCCGCTACAGCTACAGTTATTTCCCGCTACGTGGAGCTTGCAATCATTATGATATATACCCACAGGCATACAGCACGGTTCCCGTTCATTGTAGGCGTCTACCGTTCGCTGAAGGTCCCCCGCAGCCTTGCAAAGAAGATATTCATAAAGGGAACACCGCTTCTTGCAAACGAGTTGTTGTGGTCGATGGGAGTGACTACTATGACGCAGATTTTTTCGACATGCGGCTTAAATGTCGTTGCGGGTCTTAATATTTCGAGCACTATAACCAATTTGTTCAATGTCGTGTTCGTCTCTATGGGAATAGCGGTTGCCGTCATGGTCGGGCAGGCTCTCGGTGCAGGAGATACAGAACGCGCAAAATCATACGTGTGGAAGCTGATATTCTTCAGTATATGCACATGTATAGTGATCGGCGGAACGCTTGCAGCCGTGTCGCCTTTTATTCCCCGTATCTACAATACGTCTGATGATGTGCGCTCCCTGGCCACACATTTTATGTTGATAAGCGCGGCGCTTATGTCGTTTAACTCGGTATCTCATTGCTGTTACTTTGCATTGCGTTCGGGAGGCAAAACATTTATAACGTTCCTTTTCGACAGCGCATTCTCCTGGACTATATGTGTGCCCTACGCTTATATTCTGACACACTATACAAAATTGGATATATACGCGATATATCCGATTAGCATGTTAACAGACGTAGTAAAGAGTGTTATCGGTGTGCTTATAGTACGTACAGGTTACTGGGCACAAAACATTGTTGCCGGTAAGGCAGTGTCCACTACTTCTGTGACAGGCCCGGAACAATACCAGACTGAGACTATCTGACATGCTTTTATCAAGTTTGAGATAACTTACACTTAACCTTAATATGCGAAAAGGTTAAGTGTTTTTGTCTATGCCATTATGAAAATCGTATTGTAACACTAAAAAATGCTAAAAGATGCTTATATCATAAAAACGCATAATTAGAAAATAGTAGTAAAATAAAATAAAATATGTTACTATATGTATAAATTAGACAAGATGCTAGAGTGGATCAATTCTTTTGCAACGTATTTGTTTAAGAGCGGCACAGATCTGCGCAATATACAGGAATTATTATGGCACATCAATAGCAAAATGACTGAGATTTATACCCATGTATGCACAAAAGACTTACAAAAGATCCAAAGCCCTCTGGACAATCTCGACTTTGGATAGGAGTGTAGCTTGAGCTATGGCAGCAATATGATAGGAGTTTATGGCAGCCTACAGCAAGAGTTTATTTTCCCGACATGCGTCGTATATAATCCTTCATTGGATAATTACACGACATGTCGTGTAATTATCCAAAAGGAGGTAGATTATACGACAAGTGGCGTAGTAGAAGGAGTTAGCTGAAATCGGACGCAAAAAATGCGCGCCGTCCATGGCGCGAATTATTTATGTTTCACTTTATTGTATAATGATTTATTTATGAAGGGTGGATGTTTTGTGGATAAGAAAAAAGAAGAAGAAATATTGACAAATATTTTTTCGAAGAACGATTATACTATTAATTCTACGGAAGAACCAGACTTCATTTTATTAAAAAATGATACCAAGGAGGTTTTTGGGGTTGAAGTTACGGAAATATTCTTAACTGAGTCAGATGCAAGATTACTTTATATTCCTGGTTATTTTAGTAATATTATAGATGGTGATAAATATCGTAATAAAATTGATAGGAAAGTATTACCAGTAAAAAATGCAACAGTTTACTCAGCAGGCATTAAAGATAATCCCAAGGATATTAAGTGCATAATTAGGAGTGTTCCATCCAGAGATGAAGTAGCAAAAATTATTAGAGAAGCAATAAACAAAAAGAATATGAAAATCAATAACTATAAAAGGAAAACTGCGAAAAATAACCTGATAATATCTGATAATGAACATTTTATTAAAAGTAAGTCAGATTTGTACTCCAGCGCATTCAACTTTGAATTGGTGCAAACAATTATTGTAAGCGAATTTGAAAAAATTTACCTCATTACATATGTCGGTAGTGAAATGCTATTTTATGAATTAAAAAGTGCTTGCTTTATATTCTTAGCATTCTTAACATTAGCATTTGTGAATTGCTTCAAATTAGATAACCCTCAGAAATATCACTTTACTTTAGATTTATTAAGCAGTATAGGATTTAAACTAACTAGTTACTATTCAGAAAAAGAAGATTGTATTAAGGTAAAATGTTGGAACGCCATTGTATGCTTTGTTGAAAAGAATGAAGAATTACTTATAGATAGAATATTTACAAATGAGGATGTTGGTATAGAGGATAATTTTCAAGAATTTCCTTCGAGTACATATGATTTCGGAGATATCAAAGATAAGTATTTAGAGTTCTTACATTCTAAGGATCTAATTGTGGATTTGTCAAAAAAGGTAACTTAATAATATTAAAATCAAGTTTTAGGACAAACCATCCGTGGTTTGTTCCGAGTCACGGGGCGTCCGACATCAGCTAACAAAGCAGTCAGCGCAAGGATGCCAGGGGAAAGTCATCCGGCCTTATACCATTGACAGCAGTAGAGCGAGCAGGCACCACACCGATTCGCTGGGTGCGAGCACCGCCAGGGAGAAGGGCTTCGGGGGTCCAGCTCATCGGCGTCGCGACTGCTGAGACGTTATATAAAATACCGCCCACCGACGTCGCCCGGGCCTCCGGCCGTCGGGCGAAAAATAGGACAATCCATATAATTGTTAGATATTGAAACAGGTGATATATAGACATAAAAAGTATACGCTTATAGTACTAGAAAGTCCAGCGGTAAGATGTCAATAGGTAAACTGGAAAAAGATCTTTGAAAATTGCATATTGTTTAAGCTGTTTTGGCGCAAAAAGAGAAACCCAAACAAGCCCTGCCATTTTGGCTGGAAAA
>JAEZLF010000186.1 GCA_023435925.1 Bacillota bacterium | reverse complement strand
ATTATGAACAACGCGACCACAATGACAAGCACAACCAAAATAATTACATAAATCATAAATATTCATCCTCTCTTAATAAAGTCTCCTTATATTCATCTGCCGGTAGTTACCGTACAGAGCAGTACCTCATTAGAATGCACCGTATCGTAATGCACCACGCATCATAATGCACCACGCATCAGAATGCACCGTATCGTAATGCACCGCGCATCAGAATGCACCATATCGTAATGCACCACGCACCAGAATGCACCGTATCGTAATGCACCACGCATCAGAATGCACTGCATCATAGTGTTCCACATCTTAATTAACTAAATCAGAATGCGCCGCCGCCTCCTCCGCCGCCGCCACCGCCGGAGCTGCCTCCGCTGAAACCGCCGCCGCCTCCCGAAGAGGATGACATGGTAGAATTAGCTATAGACATTGCTTGGCTGATTGCATTGTCAACAGAGGAAACCGTTCTGTCAAAAGTGTCGGTGAACACGGCAAAATTAGATAAGTGGTAACCGTACAAATAAGTAAGGTGGGTATCCTGGAGATCCGTATCGGTAAATACCAGCGGAAGCTGACTGATTACTTCCTTTGCAACACCCAGTGATATGGCATAGACCAGATAGTGCTCCCAGATGATAATAGAGGGTATTTCCGCTTTATCCATCTGGCTGAATTCCTTCAGGAAATTCTTAAAGGCCTTCCACATAGCAGCCTGCTCGCTTCCGTAGGCAGTCCGTCTGCTGATTCTTGCAGAGAAAATCAACAAAATTAGGAATTGTATGATCAGAGCAATACCTATGAAGGAATAGAAGCCGAAAAGAATAATGAATGCCAGCGTAAGATAGGCGAAAGAAATCAATACACCGGCTGTTCTGCCCTTTTTGCAGGTGTTATCGAAGAAGTCATTTTTTCGCGCTTCCTTCTTAGCCAGATCGCACCACTTGTCATAGTCCTTTTTAAAGCGGCGGGCACCGGAGGTTGTTTTGGCATAATCGGAAATTTCATCAAGCACAACACTATTTCCGTCACCGATGGTTCCGAGGAACCAATCCATCAGAAAAGCCTCGTGATCTTTGAGAGTGATTGCCGGAGCATTTTGGTTCCAGGATACTATGTAGTCCGTAACTTCTTTGTCTTTAAAAATACCTTTTTTTACGTATTTGTCTGTGGTAAGCAGTAATTGCTCTTTCCTTACCAGATTCATCAAGGTCGCGGTAATGTCGCGGGTAGCAACATGGCCCATGGATAGCAGCGAGCTCATTTCAGCCGGAGTGTACTCGCCTGGGAGCTCTCTGTAGTATTTTCCTTCAAAGCCATGCTTGAATTCCTTGTCATATCGGATATAAATGTAAATAATGATAACAAACCACAAAAGGAAAAGCAGTAAACCGATAACATGACCATAAGGCTGTATAGAGGCTCTTCTTGCCGCTTCCTCCTGTCGCTGCTTTTCAAGCAATCGCTGCTGCTCTTCATATTCTGCCAGCTTCCGCTTTGCCTCTTCTCTCTGACGGTTCGCTTCATCAGCCAAAGCCTTTTCGTTGGCCATGATCCCCGGCAGTGCATCCCTGGCTGAAACTCTTGCAGCCTGAGGCACCAGCCTGGTCGGGAAAAGAACAAGCGTCTCTACTATATCACCGGGGGACACATAGGAGGTTGTAAACTGCACGTGTCTT
The DNA here is from genome assembly GCA_023435925.1 of Bacillota bacterium. Lineage (GTDB taxonomy): Bacteria > Bacillota > Clostridia > Acetivibrionales > DTU013 > JAEZLF01. The sequence continues at coordinate 15,540 of JAEZLF010000186.1, read as the reverse complement.
TCATCCAGAATTTTTGACTCACCAATCAGTGCTCCGTGTCCGAATACCTTTATTTCATCCTTTGATGCGCCTTCCGGAAGGGTGAAATTGATAGTAACGTTATTCAGGTTGACGCTCCAGCCGGAATCGACTATTTTTCTGTTAAATTCAGCAATATCGTTATATTTTGTAACAGCGTCCCGAAAGGTATATTTTATGATGAAAGTCTTTTCTTCGTCTTCGGATTTCTCATAAATCTTAAAATGAGCAATTTCATTTTGGCCTACGAGATTATATGTACCGGGATCGCCTTCCGCATCCAGATCACGGGTGGAATTGAGCTTCCATTCAACCAGACTGCCATTCTTTTCGACATAAACCTTCGGATTTTCCATTCCGGATGTAGAAGAAAAATCCACATCGCGAAGGATACCGTTAAATTGGCCTTTGAAGTTGTAGGTGAGCCTTTCTTCAATGTCGGCGGTTCCGTCCGGATTGATACCAACGTTTATTACATAACGGGAAACATCATAATATCTGCTGTCAGCATATGTTAATTGCCCTGTTGACAGAATTGGAAGTAAAACCGCTATTATCATGATGAATAGAATCAATTTTCTGTTCAAACGATCACCTCACTCACTTTTCTCATTCATTTTATCACATTATACTCTATATGTATTCCTTAAGTTTGTGGTTTTACCAGATAAATTTTTTAAAATATTGCTGCAGACCAGTATCTGCCTGTTTGATAAAAATGAGCCGCTGGAAAAGGTATATTTGCAGAGGAACGATTAACAATATAATGAAATGAAATTTTTCTACAAATGAAAAATTTTATTTGAACCAAGGCGTTATACCAAGGCGTTATACCAAGGCGTTATAACAAAGCGTTATAACAAAGCGTTATAACAAGGTGAATTTTATTAATAACATGGAAGAGGTGAATATGCGGGGAGAGAAGGTACGTAGAACTGTGCACAGGTCGAGTAGGAAGAGGAATAGCATGGCAAATAGCACGACAATTAGCAGGTCGGATAATAAGAAGGAAAACAAAAAGAACCACTTCGTGAAATACCTGAAATACGCCATTATCGGCTTGGTAACCGGTGCGGCAAATGGTCTCTTCGGCTCAGGAGGAGGAACAATAGCGGTGCCCGCCATGGTCCACCTGCTTGGTGCGGATGAACATAAGGCACATGCGACTGCTATTTCCATTATACTTCCGCTGACTGTTGTCAGCTCAATATTCTATATCACAAAGGGATACGCAGATTGGGGGCTTACTCTCAAGGTGATGGCAGGAGGAATTGCGGGCGGTTATATCGGCGCCAGACTGCTGAACATTTGCCCGGATAACATCCTGCGGAAGGTTTTTGCAGCCTTTATGGCTGCCGCAGGAATAAAAATGCTTCGGGGGTAAGGCTGCGATGAAGATAAGATGCATCCGGATTCATTCCGGTATATGCGTTTAGCTTAAATTGGGAAAGGCGGTCGGAATATTGAATGGTGCAAGTACGTGGATCCTCATAGTGATCGGAATTGCTGCAGGAATCGTCAGCGGAATGGGTATGGGAGGCGGTGCGATTCTAATTCCTGCACTGGTTCTCGCGGTGAATCCGGAACAGCATATTGCTCAGAGTGTAAACTTGTTTTTTTTTATACCCACAGCAATTGTAGCACTGATTATTCATATTAAGAATAAAAAAATCGATCTCAAAATGGCATTACCTATCATTGTTTTCGGCCTATGTGGTGCTTTTTGGGGATCCCGTCTGGCAATCCGGATGGCAGGGAATGACCTGAAAAGGCTCTTTGGAGGTTTCCTGATTGCTATGAGCGTGTATGAAATGTTTAGAAAAGGGAAAATTCAGAAGGAAGACGTAAAAAAACACTAGTGTTTTTATTCACAAAGCAATCAGGTTAGTGTTATAATGTCAGAAAGAAGTTTCCGCCGGCTTCATTACGGAGAAGGATTTAATAAAATCATTATTAAGGTGTTAAGGAGGATTTCGGCTTGAGCATTGGAATAATAGCAGACAAGGCATATGAGATACTGGAGGATAAAAAAGCCAGGGATATTGAGGTAATAGACATATCGGAGGTATCCATCCTTGCGGACTATTTCATAATATGCAGTGGTTCCTCTACAACCCATATAAAGGCGTTAGCTGACGAAATGGATTTCAGGATGGGCGAGGCAGGCTACAACTTAATCCATAAGGAAGGTTATGAAAGTGCCCGATGGATTCTGCTGGATTTTGGCGAGCTTGTGGTTCACATATTCCATGAAGAAGACAGAAGCTTTTACAATTTAGAGAGATTATGGTCTGACGGCAAATTCAGAACACCTGACAGCAGGTAGCTTAATACACATATATTTGGCAAAAGAAGATATAACGTCTGAAAATATATATTACAGCGGAAGGAGCTGTTTACATTGTCATACTCAATAGAAACAGATAGAAAATGGCAAAAAAAATGGGAAGAAACCGGTTTGTACAAATTTGACCCTGAAAAGGTGGATAAAAAGCTATATTGTCTTGAAATGTTTTCGTATCCCTCAGGTGCGAACCTTCATGTAGGCCATTGGTATAATTACGGCCTGACAGATTCCTGGGCGAGAATGAAAAGAATGCAGGGATATAATGTGTTCCATCCACAGGGCTTCGATGCTTTCGGACTGCCGGCGGAAAATTATGCTATCAAGACGGGAATACACCCGAAGGATTCTACATACCAGAATATTAAAACAATGGAAGACCAGCTGAAAAAAATGGGTGCATCCTTTGACTGGGACTATGAGGCTATTACTTGCGATCCGGAATACTACAAATGGACTCAGTGGATATTCCTGAAGCTGTATGAAAAAGGGCTGGCATACAGAAAAAAGGCTCCTGTGAACTGGTGCCCGAGCTGCAAGACGGTTCTGGCAAATGAACAGGTTGAAGATGGTGCCTGTGAAAGATGTAAGAATGAGGTCACCAAAAGAGACCTGACACAGTGGTTTTATAAAATAACCGACTATGCACAGGAGCTACTGGATTGTCTTCCGGAGCTTGACTGGCCGGAGAAGACAAAAAAGATCCAGCAGAACTGGATCGGCAGGTCAGAGGGTGCGGAGCTGGTATTCGAAGGAGCCGATGGGAGTTTTACATTCAAGGTATTCACCACTCGTACGGACACCCTTTATGGTGTGACTTATGTGGTGCTGGCACCGGAAAATGAGCTGGTGGACAGGATTACAACACCGGAAAACAAAGCGGCTGTAGAGGGATATCGGGAGTCCACCAAAAAGCAGACAGATATTGAAAGGCTTTCAACGGTCAGAGAAAAGACTGGCGTCTTCACGGGAGCTTATGCTATCAACCCGGCCAATGGTGAGAAGGTGCCTGTATGGATAGCGGATTATGTCCTTGGCGGATATGGAACAGGCTGTGTTATGGCAGTTCCGGCTCACGACGAACGGGATTACGAGTTTGCGAAGAAATATAATTTGCCAATCAAACGTGTCATCAACGGAGAAGATGGCGTCGAGGATGCGCTGCCCTTTGTAGAATATGGTATATTGACAAACAGTGCCGAATTCTCCGGACTTAAGTCGGAGGATGCTATAAAAGCCATTGTCGGAAAGCTGGGCAAGCAGGGAAAAGGAGAGCTGAAAATCAACTACAGGCTCAGGGACTGGCTGGTTTCCAGGCAGCGCTACTGGGGTGCTCCGATACCAATAATCCATTGTGAGGATTGCGGCGCGGTACCTGTTCCGGAGAAGGATCTGCCGGTAGAGCTGCCCTACAATGTGGAATTCAAGCCTGACGGAGAATCGCCTCTTGCCAAATGCGAGGAATTTATAAATGTTTCCTGCCCCAAATGCGGAAAACCGGCAAGGAGAGATGCTGATACGCTGGATACCTTTGTGTGTTCATCCTGGTACTATTTGCGCTATCCTGACAATAAGAATTCCGAAGAAGCTTTTAACACCGAATGGATTGATAAAATGCTGCCGGTGGACAAATATGTAGGAGGTGCTGAGCATGCGGCCATGCATCTGCTCTATGCAAGGTTCTTTACGAAAGCTCTGCGGGATATGGGTTATCTGCATTTTGACGAGCCCTTCCGGTCTCTGGTCCACCAGGGAACCATTCTGGGCCCTGACGGTAATAGAATGAGCAAGTCCAAAGGGAACACCATTTCACCGGATGACTATATCAGCGAAAATGGCTCTGATGTATTCAGAATGTATCTGGCCTTCGGTTTTGCATATACAGAGGGAGGCCCCTGGAGCGACGACGGGATCAAGGCCATTTCACGGTTTGTCGGAAGGATTGAACGGTTGGTGGATGGTGTTGCCGCTCTTGATAAGTCCTCTCTCGACAAGTCCTCCGGCGGAAACTTCGGCAGTGAAGAAAAAGAGCTCAATTATATCAGAAATTTTGCCATCAAGGGTGTTAGCGAGGATTCAGAAAAATTTCAATTTAATACTTCTATTGCAAGACTGATGGAGCTTGTAAACGGGTTATATAAATATGATTCCGGAGCCGGAGAAAAAAATGCGGCGCTGTACATTGACACGATCAATGATCTGCTGAAGCTGCTTGCTCCCTTTGCGCCTCATCTGACAGAGGAGCTGTGGGAGAAAATGGGCAACGCATACTCCATATTCAATGCCGAATGGCCCTGCTGGGACGAGAAGGCACTTGTATTGGATGAGGTTGAGGTTGTCGTGCAGTTGAATGGTAAAATCAAAGAGAAAATCATGCTTCCGTCTGCACTTGACAAGGCACAGACAGAAGAGGCTGCCATGAAAAATGATAAGGTCACGGCGCTGCTGGATGGCAAGACAGTAGTCAAGGTAATAGCGGTTCCCGGCAAGCTGATCAACATTGTGGTGAAATAGGGTAAGGAAGATATGTCCGGGAAGATAAAAAGAGTGTACCTTCGTGAAGGTATGTGAAAATGCGCTGCAATATGGATGAATCCTTACTGCAGCGCATTTTAGTATGCAATCAATATTATGTGTCAGAGAGACCCAATAAGGTGACTCGGCAGAGGGATATGTGACAACAACCCCGTCCACCTGTCTCAAGTTGACAAAATCGTACCGTCCTCGCTGTCCCCTAGTTGAGCTGACTTCCTGAGCGAAGCAAATTAACCTGAAGTTCTGCCTGAAGCAGCATCAGCTGACGATCCGGTAGTAAGCCTTGGCTGTGAGAACGTAGACAATTGCGTAGATAATGGCGAATGCCAGGATCGTCAAAGCGGTACACCCGAGAAACAGCGGAATATTGGTAAGCTTGAACACCAGCAGCAGCTTTGTGATCATTTTAAATGCGGCCGCAATGTGTATAATGGACATCACCAGAGGCAGGAAAAATACCTTGAGGATCTGGCTGCTAATGGAGGATCGGACTTCACTGCGGCTCATGCCTACCTTTTGCATGATATCGTAGCGCTCCTTATCATCATAGCCCTCTGATATCTGCTTGTAGTAAATGATAAGAACCGTCGCCATCAAGAAAAGCAGCCCCAAAAACAGGCCCAGGAAAAAGAGGCCTCCATACAAGGAATAGAACTCGCTTTCTACTGCCTGCCTGCAATAAATGTAAGAGTCGGGAGCGATGGATCGAATGGCTTTGATTTGAGCATTATAGCATGCAATTTTTTCATCATTGCTTCCGTCAATGTCTAATGAGATGAAGTAATTCATGCTGCTGGCATTCTCGCCATAGGCAGCCAATTGTTTCTGGTAAAGATCTTCCAGTACAGCCTCATCTTCTACGACAATAAAAAAGATGTCAAGGATTACGGAAGAGTATTCGCTTTCAATTGGGAAATCTTCCAGCTGCTTCACGATGTGATACTCCTGATCGAAAAGAGTGAAGCTGCTTCCCATATCCTCCCGTAAGCCATAAACAAGAACTTCATTTTCTGAAAGATTAACAATATTGTTGGTCAACCTCTCATATTCGCCGGAGGATAGAAAGGACAGGCTGGTTACATCAGCATTATAGGTACGATTACCCGAGTCTGTGGTAAAGGTATTGTCGACACGGTCGACAGCAATGGTTAGAAGCCGGTAATCCAGAAGGTTGGTCATGTTGCGGTTTTGCTGTGACACAGTTTCCTTGGCCAGCTTCAGAGCACTTTCACGCTGGCTTTTCTCCGAGTTGTACATCTGTATCTTTATATCTGTCGGATAACTGGTGAGAAGTGCGTCCTCCACTCCGGCATACAGCGAAACTGTTGTAGATATCATTACCAGCACCATGGTAGATAATATGCAGATATTTGCCAGACCGACCGCATTTTGCTTCATACGATAGATCATGCCTGAAATCGAAGTAAAATGCTTTGTTTTGTAGTAGTAACCTTTATTCTTCCTCATAAGCTTTAATAATGTAATACTGCCGGCAGTAAAAAGACAGTAGGTGCCTGCGATTACCAGAAGCACTGCGATAAAAAACAGAGAAATGGCATCCAAAGGCGATTTGGTGACCAGCGCGATAAAATATCCGGCTCCTGTTGTCAGAAGACCGATAATCGTAATCAACCACTTTGATTTTGGCTCACGTTCACCCATATTGCCGCCCTTCAGCAGATCGATGGGCTTTGTGAGGCGGATTTGCAGCAAATTTGTCAGCAGTGTCGAAAAAGATTCCACAGAATAGGATCGCAGTTACCGCTAAGGAAACTGTACTGATGGTAAAACCCAATGGAACAGAAAATTTCAACATTCTGAAAAGCAGCATAAAAATGAGCTTGCTAAAAAGGATGCCAAAGCCTAAGCCTGCCAGGATCATGCCAAAACCGGTAAATACTGTTTCAAAAAACAGAATTTTGGCGATATGCTGTTTTTCCATGCCCAAAATATTATAAAGACCCAGCTCTTTCTTACGGCGTTTCATTAAAAAACTATTGGTATAGAGCAGAAAGATGGCAGAAAATATGCCAATGACTATGGTGCCAAACATCAGAATAAAGGATAGGGTATCTCCGCCGCTCATATTCGACAACCCTTCATTTGTCGCGATCATATTCATGATATAGAACATGGCAACCGTCCCAATCCCGGTCAGCAGATAGGGCAGATAGAATTTACCGTTCTTCTTGATATTGGTTAACGCCAGCTTCATATAAAACGGACTATTCATGTCGCTCACCACCTGTTGCGATCACTGTGAGGGTGTCGGAAATTTTTTGGTACATTTCCTCCCTTGACATGGAGGCTCTGTAAATCTGATGGAATACTTCGCCGTCCTTAATAAAAAGCACACGTTTTGCGTGACTTGCCGCTTTTACACTGTGGGTTACCATCAGCAGAGTCTGCCCGTCATCATTGATTTCATTAAAAAGACGTAGCAATCCGTCCGTAGCATGTGAGTCCAGCGCCCCGGTCGGCTCGTCGGCAAGAATCAGCTGAGGTCTGGTGATCAGAGCACGGGCAATAGCAGAGCGCTGCTTCTGACCGCCGGATACTTCATAGGGGTACTTGGCAAGGATATCTGAAATTCCAAGTTTGTGTGCAATTGGCTCAAGGGAGCGTTTCATTTCATTATATTGTTTGCCGGACAGCACCAGCGGCAAAAAGATATTATCCTGTAGCGAGAATGTATCCAGAAGGTTAAAATCCTGAAATACAAAACCGAGATTGTCCCTGCGAAATGCGGAGATTTCATGCTCGCGGATGGAGAGGATGCTTTTCCCGCTTAACAGCACATCCCCGCTTGTAGGCTTATCCAGCGAAGCGATTATATTCAGCAGCGTTGTTTTACCCGAGCCGGATTCACCCATGATGGCGACATATTCTCCCTGCTCCACGGAAAAAGTTACATTGCTGAGAGCCTGTACGCGGTTTCCTCCAAAGCGGGTCGTATATACCTTCTTCAAATTGCAGACTTCTAAAATAGGCATTGTGATTAGCCTCCATTTCTTGATCAAGTGTTTTGTAACACTTCATTCTTGTACATACATTCAAAGTGTTACAAAGACACTTCCATGGTTGTTGTGGTCAGTATGCACAAGATTTATCTGTTACAAACCACAGTATAGCAAGACCTGAAATATCCTGCCATCGATCTGACTTACAATTTTCCGGTTAAGCTTACATTTTTGTAAGGTTGGAGTGTGAATGACAGTTCATTTATTCCGTTACCAGGTTAATGGAGCCCAGCTTCAGTATAACCCTTGTTCCGATACCGACCTGTGATTCGATGGAAATCGCATGTCCCAGCTTGCCAAGTACGCGCTTGCAAAGGTAGAGCCCAATACCGGTAGATTTTTTATCAGTGCGACCGTTGTATCCCGTATAGCCCTTTTCAAACACCCGGGGAAGATCTTCCGCCTGAATACCGATGCCGGTATCCTCTATGACAAGATTGGTAATATTTTCCGTATAAATCGAAATTCTGCCTTTGAATGTATACTTCAGCGCATTGGAAAGAAGTTGTTCTATAACGAATACCAGCCATTTCTCGTCAGTCAGTACCTTTACATCGATATCTGCCAGGTCCAGATTTATTTTTTTCAGGATGAATACTCGGGCATATTTTCGTACTGCCTGCCGGACTATTGAATCCAGACTATATTTTTTCAGTACATAATCCGTTGTATCGCTGTCCAGTCTCAGATACTGCAGCACCATCTCAACATATTGTTCGATTTTGAATAACTCCATGGAGCACTCAGCATTTTGCGAGTTTTCCTCTGATTGGAGAAGAAGCCGCATCGCGGCAATAGGTGTTTTAATTTGATGCACCCACAGGGTAAAATAGTCAGTCAGGTCACTTCTCGAGCTGTCCGCCTGTGATGCAAGCTTCATTTTTTCATTGTGCAGCGTATGCAGCAGGGCCTGATAATCCTGCTCTATCAAGCCCTTGGAACGGGGAAGAGTTTCAAGGCTTATAGCAACGTTTTTCTGCATTTTACATAAATCATTGTGATGTCTGTAGAATTGCAGGAAGTCTATTACAAGAACGAGAAGCCCCGGACAGATGCATAGCGCGGAGGCGTATAGCACAGATTCTGTAGGAAGCTCATAAAGAGAAAACACTACGGCGAATATCAATGCAAACAGGAAGAACATTACAATGGCCTTGAGGTGTTGGCGAAGATATGCCGCAATTAGAATGGATTTTTTCATATTCACCCCACCATATACCCAATACCTTTTTTTGTTGTGATAAAACTGCTTAGCCCGGCGGCTTCCAGCTTTTTGCGCAGCCTTGTGATATTGACCGTCAGTGTATTTTCGTCCACAAAGCTGTCACTCTCCCAAAGAACGGTCATTATTCTATCACGACTTACGACCTTGCCTTTATTCTCCAAAAGGATTTGCAAAATCTTGTACTCGTTCTTTGTAAGTTCGATTTTATCACCATGGACTGTGAGCGTTGCATCATTTGTATTAAGAACAGCACCTTCATGCTCCAGAAAATGCGTCTGTCCGCTGAAGTCGTAGGCACGGCGCAGCAAAGCCTGCACCTTTGCGGTTAATACATGCAAATCGAAGGGTTTGGCAATAAAATCATCACCACCCATATTCATTGCCATTACAATATTCATATTATCGGATGCGGAGGATATGAACAAAATGGGAACCTTTGATACCTTCCGTATTTCGTGACACCAGTGATATCCATTATAGAAGGGAAGAGAAATGTCCAGCAATACCAGATGAGGATTATATGCCGCAAAAGCAGAAAAAACATTCTTAAAATCTACGGCGCACTCCACTTCGCAGCCCCAGGTTTCCATATGACTTTTCATTGCTTTTGCAATCACCGAATCATCTTCAACGATGAAAACTTTGTACATACCATCCTCAAGCCTCTGTTCTATCCGATTTTTTCTATATACCGTTTAATTTTTTTGGTTGAAGTCTTGGCAAACTCCTCTTCTCGCACTGTGAAACGGCGTATACGCTTGTATAGCGGCATGATCTTATTGACAGCCTTTACTTCCGTGTCAATGACCCTGAAAACCTCGTCGGAGGTCAGTTGGGTCTTGCCCAGCGTTTCCCGGATGGTTTCCATTGCCGGTACGATCTGTGCGTATACAAAGGTTTCTTCGCTTTCTTCATCATATTTGCCGTAAACCATGGATTCCGCGATAAACTGGCTCTTGTCCAGGTAAGCTTCCACCTCTTCCGGATAGATATTCTTTCCGTTCTTGGTGACAATAACGTTTTTCTTGCGGCCTGTTATACTGAAGAATCCATCTTTATTCATTTTTCCAAGGTCACCGGTGAAGAACCAGCCATCCCGGAGGACTTTTTCCGTTGCCAGTGGGTTATTGAAATATCCCAGCATGACATTGTCGCCTTTTACAATCAGCTCGCCGATGCCCTCCTTGCCAGGTTTGTAAACCATAACCTCGTCGCAGGGAAGAGGCAAGCCAATAGAATCATCACGAAACTTTTCTTCCTGATTGACGGTAACAATCGGTGAGCATTCCGTCAGTCCGTAACCTTGCAGCAATGTGATGCCGAAGGAACGGAAACCCCTTGATACAGCCGGATCGATGCCAGCAGCACCGGAAATCACCAGCCGGACCTTTCCGCCGATATTGTCATGAATCTGCTTGAACAGCTTTCTTCGAATATCCAAACCGAATAGATTGTATACAAAATTGCTCACAGCAATGGCAATTTTCATTTTCCTCGCCATACCCTTCTGCTTATTGGCCTGATCCCATATTTTCCTGTACATAGCCTCCAGTATAAGGGGAACGGCCAATAGAATCGTTGGGCTGGTTTCCTTCATGTTCTTGGCAATATGCTTCAAGCCTTCTATAAAGGAGATGCGACAGCCGTTATACAGCATCAGCAGAAAGCTGGTGGTGCAGGCATAGGTGTGATGAAGCGGCAGCATACACAGGGTAGAGTCATTCTCGTCTATACGTAAGACAGAACACACAGACATAATATCCGTCACAATATTTTTGTGTGAAAGCATGACACCTTTGGCAAGATCTGTGGTACCGGAGGTAAATATCAGGATCCTGAAGGCATCCGCATCGATGACCGCATCCAGAAAGGAACGGTCTCCTTCAGCCAGAAGTCCTCTGCCAAAGTCCAACAGCTTTCTATAGGATAAAAACCCATTTTCGTCGTTTTCGGCATCCATATTGATGAAATATTTAACGGAAGGAAGGGTAGCAGCTATCTTGTGCATATCCTTTTCATGCTTGCCTGAGAACACAATGGCACTTGCACCGGAACGGGCCAGCAGATTTTCAACTTCTTCTGCGGGCAGTTCCCTGTCCAGAGGTACAACGATTCCCGTACCATTGGCTGCTGCCAGATATGTAACACACCATTCGTAGCGGTTTTCACCGATGACGGCAATAAACTGGTCCTTGAGGCCAAGCTTAATCAGCGCCGTACCGAATGCGTCAACTTCATTTTTCAGCTGTTTGTATGTAATTCCCTCATATTTGTCATTTTCATTTTTCAGCCAGAATGCATCCATTTCTCCGAACAAATTAGCACTTTGTTCAAGCATATCCTTCAGATCTTTTATATCGCGCACCTTGCGAATAGCGTCCGATGTCATATACAACACTCCTAGTCTAACTCTTTGCAGAAATACGATTCTGCATCGATATTCAATCATTCTAGCTTACTACCTGGTGTCAGACACTTGCCATTTTCTGTTCTTTTATTATATATGATATGAGTTTGCTTGGCAAATACGATAAAACGATATTATAATAGTAATGATGTTGTTCAACAATATGTGAGGAGTGTGGGTATGGCAAATAAACAGATAAAGGTATTAATTGATGAAAGGGAAGAGCGGATTGTTAATTCGGGAATTTCGCTGCTTGAGTTGTGCGATGATGTTCAAGGCTTCCACAGTACTCTGATCATAGCTGCAAAGGTGAACAATGACATCAGGGAGCTGAGCTATTCATTAGAAGAGGATTGTCGGGTCAGCTTTATTGATTTAATGAATGAAGATGGCATGAGAATATACAGAAGGAGTCTGTATTTCATCCTCATAAAAGCGGCTTATGATCTCTTCCCGGACAGAAGGGTTATTATCAGCCATGCGGTCAGCAAGGGGCTGTTCTGTGAGGTGAGAGGAGAAAAAGAACTGGAACCTTCAGAAGTCGCACAAATTGAAGAAAGAATGCACGAGATTGTTGCCCGGGAAATACCGTTTCAAAAGCGGGAGATTCCGTTGGAGGAAGCAGAAGCTTTGTTTGAGGCTACCGGCAGAATGGACCGGTATCATGCGATTGAACACCGGAACAAGAAGCTGGTGACAATATATAATTGTGATGGACTGGACGACTACTTTTATGGGTATATGGCCCCGAATACCGGGTACATCAAGGTCTTTGCACTAAAGTACCACTTGGGAGGCCTGGTGATTATGTTTCCGGAGAGGTCTTCACCCGGGACATTGCCTGAATATGTAGAGCAGAAGAAGCTGTTCAACGTCTATCTTGAATTCAAAAAATGGGGGCGCATATTGGAAGTGGAAAATGTCGGTGCGCTGAACGATTTGGTGAAAGCGGGCCGGGCAACGGAATTGATCCGGATTTCTGAAGCGCTACATGAAAAAAAACTGGCCAGTATTGCCGATAGAATAGCAAACAGCAGGAGCAAAAAGAGGGTTGTGTTAATCGCCGGGCCTTCATCCTCCGGTAAGACCACATTTGCCCAAAGACTATCCATACAGCTGCGTGTTAACGGGCTAAAGCCAGTAACCATTTCTCTGGATGATTACTTTGTGGATCGTGAAAATACTCCGCGGGACGAGGCGGGAGATTATGATTTTGAGGCTCTCGAAGCCATTGATATCAAGTTTTTCAACAAGCAATTAAGGGAATTAATCCAGGGAATTGAAGTGGAGCTTCCTGTATTCAACTTTACAACAGGATCAAGAGAGCCTGCAGGAAAGAAACTGCAGATCGATGAGGACAATATCATTGTAATAGAGGGGATTCACGGGTTGAATGAAAGATTGACTTCGGAAATTCCCCATAAAAGCAAATTTAAAATATATGTCAGTGCGCTGACGTCCATGAATATCGATGATCATAACAGAATTCCCACAACGGATAACCGGATCATCAGAAGAATTGTCCGAGACCATCAGTTCAGAGGCATGAGTGCTGTAAATACAATTAAGAGATGGCCTTCGGTAAGGCGAGGTGAGGAGAGAAATATTTTTCCTTTCCAGGAAAGCGCCGATGTGATGTTCAATTCCTCGCTTATGGTGGAACTGAGTGTTCTGAAGACCTATGCAGAGCCGTTGCTTAACGGGATAGACAATCACGCGCCGGAATACTCTGAAGCCAGACGTCTGATAGAATTCCTCAGCTATTTCCTCCCGCTTGACAGCAGAGATGTTCCTGCCAACTCCATTATGAGGGAGTTTATAGGTGGCAGCTGTTTTTACTAATAGAAGCAAACCTTCTGTGCCGTCACATTCTATAAATCTTTTGCTAGATTCTATAAATAAGCAAATATGTAATTACTCCTTCATGCTCCCATCCAGTAGATCATTTCAACGGTTGACAATTCGGGTAGTAATACACGATCCGTCAAGATAAGCTTCCTTTGTGATAACACCACCGCATACTGGGCAGTCAACAGAAATCGCATCTTTCGACATTTTTATAGCATAGAAATGCTGAGAGCCATTTCAGTATTCATCATGCTATCTCAGGGAAAGCTTCTTCTCAAGTACAATAAAAGGAAATCGATAACCTAAACTAAAAATTTCCACACACGACAGCATACATGATTATTTATGTAATGGATAATAAAGTAAAATTTAGGGGCGCATGGGGATAAATAACCAAGTTTTGGGTTAACTCTTGATTAGAATTGTAAATTGAAATATTTAGATATAATTAGAATAATGATGTATAATAAAGATAAGACACGGTAAAATTAAATTATGTGAAAATATGACTATATTTCAGCGTAATTATGGCTTTATTAATAGTAATAATCGCTATATAATAAGGTTAACGCTAACCCTAATCTATGAGATCGATTCATAGTAGAAAGGCATTTATGAAATATCAGGTTGGGCTTATTGGAGCAGGTGGTATTGCTGAAATACATTCGGCATGTATAGCGGATATTGAAGAATGCTTTTTAAAAAGTGTGTATGACATAAATACTGATAGAGCCCGATTGCTTGCCAAAAGGTTTGGAGCAGGCGCTGTCGGAGACCCCGTGGACATGTTTAACGACCCTGATATTGCGGTTGTTTATGTTCTGACTCACGACGATACCCATGCATTGTTTGCGCGGCAGGCGCTGCAGGCCGGAAAACATGTGTTTCTTGAGAAACCGGTAAGTCGTACGGAAAAAGAAGCACAAACAATTAGAGCAGCTTTATTACAATCAAACGGCACAAAGCTTGCAGTTGGCTTCAATATGAGATTTGCCCCAGCTGTTGAAAGAACGAAGGAGTTATTTGATGAATACAGCTTTAAACCGGATATGATGCAAATATCCATAACACCTCCGCCATTTTTTAATCAGCATGAAGGAGCTTTGAACACCGGTTTTGAGGTACTCAGAGGACTTGGCTCCCATGCGCTGGATATTGCGGAATATATTAGCGGAAGCATTGTTGATGAGATCATGTGCAAAGTAGCAAAAATTGGATCAAATAACCGGAATGTTGACAACGGTGCAGTGATGCTTCTGCATCTTGAGAATGGAACCTTATGCTCAGTTTTGGTGAACGATTCAGGTACAGAAGCATTCCATATTTCAGGTGGACGGAAGCTGACGGAGATCGTTGCCTACGGATCAGGTATGACCTTTGAGACGGATGCTTATGGAGCGGTTACTTACTCATTTGGCGACAAATTATTCAAAGAAGATTGGCAAGATAAAGACAGATATATTTCATGGGGTTATCTGAAGGAGAATAGGCTCTTTTTTGACGCGCTGGAAAACTCGGGCATACAGCAAAATCCGGGAATAGAATACGGGATACATATAGCGGCTTGTGTTGATGCAGCTATAGCTTCAGCCAAAAGTGGTAAATGGGTAAAACTGTCAGAATGTTCAGAAATCAATTAATTAGTATAAAAAAGGAGGCAGTATGGAAAAGATAAGTAAAAACACATATGAAAGCAGCTTATTTATGCCTTACGGAAGTTGGACATCAGGAGTAGAAGGTCCTGCCTGTGATGTTGATGGAAATTTGTATGCAGTGAATTATAAAGTGGACCACAATATCGGGAAGGTGACACCGTCCGGTGAAGCTGAAATATTTGTTACACTTCCCAACGGAAGCATAGGAAATGGTATACGTTTTAACAGTAAGGGCGATATGCTGATAGCTGATTATACCAATCACAACATATTAAGAGTAGATATGAAAACTCGGAAACTGGAAGTTTATGCTCATGATCCGAGTATGCATCAGCCGAATGATATTGCTATCACATCAACGGATATTGTTTTCGCAAGTGATCCGGACTGGCCAAATCTAAAAGGCCGTATTTGGCGAATCATGCCTGATGGCAGCATGAAGGTCCTCGATGAGAATATGGGCACAACAAATGGGATCGAGGTTAGCC
>JAEZLF010000087.1 GCA_023435925.1 Bacillota bacterium | reverse complement strand
CAGCCTATGAATAAATCCAGCGTATATTTCAATTGCAGATCCTGACCGATGTTATTCCACAAGCTTCCATCCTCGGAATAATAGAAGGATGCAATGTCCTGATTGTTTTCAAACTCAAATTCAATCTTGAGGAAAACACACTTTCCGGAATATCGGACGGAATCTTCCACTACTTGCAGCCCATTATCGTCTTTTTTACATACGGAAACCACCGAGTCGCCGTTTTCGTCAACTTTGACTCCCACTGTTCCGTACTTCCCCTGTAACGCAACAAGGCCCGCATAGTCTCCTCTCTTCATACCTCCGGTTTCCAACTCGACGGAAAAAGCACACCTGGGGCCGCTTGTCCTCTGTGTTAATGTGTTCCCGGCCGTAAGGATATCGTTCGCGAGTCCATTTGTACGCAGCCTAAGGAAGCCGGGGCGTTCCGTAAATGACCAGCATTCCGCTGCCGGGTTATGGTTCCATTCCCAACGAAGATCCAGCATATTCTCCGTATGGTTGAAAGAATCACCCGTGATCAATGGTTTGGCTGTATATTCTTCAAAAGGCACTTCAAAGCTTTCCGGCACCTTTCCATCCACTCCTATGACAGGCCATCCATTCTCCCAGGCAACCGGCAGCAGATACGGGATTCTGCCGACAGCCCCGTGATCCTGGAACAATACAGCATACCAGTCTCCGTCGGGGGTATCGATAAGTGCCCCCTGTGCAACTCCCGCATTATGATATCCCATATCGTCGTCAAGCAAAACCTTCCATTCGTAGTCTCCCATGAGCTCCCTGGAGCGATAGCACACGACACGCCTTCTTTCATGCCCGTCCTTTGGCCAGTCGATAAATGTCAGATAGTAATACCCGTTCAGCTTGTATGCACGGCAGCCTTCACAGCGCAGGCGCATGTTTTCGGAAGGCGTGCTGAACAGAAGCTTTTTGACGCCGCCTTCCTTAACACCGGACAGGTCGTCCTTCAGTTCTACTATTTTAATCTCTCCGTTGCCATAAATGAGATATGCTCTGCCGTCATCGAAAAGAAAAGACATATCATGGTAGACTTCCTCGATTACATACCTGTCCCAGCCGCTTTTTTCGATATTCCCGGTGTAATAGATGTAGGTTCTCTTCATATCGTGGCATACAAAACACGCATAGTACATCCCTCGGTAATATTTCAGGCTGGTGGCCCACTGTCCCTTTCCGTATGCGTTTTTCCCGTTTCTCAGCTCGTATATGTCATTGTCTTCTATTGTGTCGAATAGATAAGATACGATTTCCCAATGGACCAGATCCTTTGATTTCAGAATAGGACCTCCGGGCATCACGAACATAGTCGTAGACACCATGTAGTACGTGTCTTCGACGCGCAATATATCCGGATCAGGCATATCTGCCCATAAAATAGGATTATTTACAAGCATTTTATCATACGTTTCCTTTCCAGCTTATGTACCGGATTGTCTTTTCTTAAAATATTGGTTTACAAGAAATTTCATGAGATCATCCGGCTGTTCTCTGACAAATTCGGCTTTATCACCGAATACCATTCCGTACGGTGCATCAAGCGTATAGGGATCCCACTGCGGCATGTCCTCCCCGGTGGAATCCTTTCCGTTGGGATTTCCGTTGCGGATAAAGTTAGCCCAGTAGTTGCACATCTGTCGGGCCAAATCATAATGCTTGCCAACAAACGGCCTCCAGCATTTGGCAAGCGTTTCGAAGAAAAACCAGAGATCTACTGAGTGGAACGTTCCCGGGTTATCCCAGCCCGGTATTTCGGCATCGAAATTATAATAATACATCGGTACGTTTGCGCCTGTCTCTCCGTTGGCTTGTGCTGCGACGCGGATTGAGTATTCGATTCCCCTTACTGTAGCCTTTTTGACCGCTTCCTCAACATCTCCCGACCGGGCCCCGCAAAGCTCCAAAAACTTGTCTGCGTCGTCTCCGAACAGTTCGGAGGCCATAGCCTTGAACTCGTCCATCGTCGTCGTAATCGGAGTATTATAAAATTCGGTGGAGGTGTGTCCTAGAAGTACCGGTACCATCCAGCGCTTGTTTTCAATGAATAATTCAAATGATTTGCCTGTGCAGAACTTACCGTCGTTGACGGTACCCCAGAATTCCTTGTATTCCAGCATTTTATCACGCACATATTCCGCATCGAGCTTTCGGGCTTCTTCCAGCGACGACGCGCCTAAAAATTCCAGGAAATCCACTCCCACCTGCTCAGCCTCCGCAAGCGTCCGTTTCACTCCCGGCATACGATTTCCCGGGTAGAGCTCGGTGATTATGCCACTTTGAATAATGGCCCTCTGAAAAAGGCCTTCATTCTGAGGTGAGGTGAGCTGGCTCAATACGCTTCCTCCGCCGGCGGATTGCCCGCCTATGGTGATGTTGTCCGGATCACCGCCGAAAGCGGCGATATTGCGTTTGACCCACCGTGTGCCCGCCTGCTGATCCAGATGGCCAAAGTTTGCCGGAGCCTCCGGCGCTTCTGCCGTTATTTCTGGATGGCATAAAAATCCGAAAACGTTCACACGGTAATTTACCGTTACCACAACGATGCCTCTCCGGGCTATACGCTCGCCGTCAAATTCCATTTCGGCGGTATGGCCGACCTGAAGCCCTCCTCCGAAATACCACACATACACCGGAAGTTTTTCATCGGCGCTCATCGCAGGCGTCCACACGTTCAGGTAGAGACAGTCCTCGTCCATCGGGATGTCGGGGTCTACGGACCATTCCCTTGTATAAATATTCTTAACATCGATTACTGTCTTCGCTTGCATCGATATCGGAGCGAAATCATGTGCCAAAAAAACACCGTCCCAATCCTCAGCAGGCTGTGGCGCACGCCAACGGTTTTTCCCCGTGGGCGGTGCAGCAAACGGTATCCCCTTAAAGCTTGTAATGCGAGGATCGGCTGCCGGTAATCCTTGAATAACACCATTCTCTACCTTAACTTTCCTTAGCATGATCATTCTCCTTTCATATTTTCCATCCATTCGGAATGCTTTCCGTCTCTTAAGAACACCGGTATTATATCGAGAGGCGCTTCAGCGAGCACGGTCTGCCCGCCTTTATAAACTTTACCGTTCCAAAGACCGGTCCATTCGGACCCGTCCGGCAGGTATACATCCCTTGAATTCATGTTTTCGTATGCGATCGGCGCAACCAGCAGGTCACCCCCAAACATGTACTGATCCTTCAGAGTCCAGCAAATTTCGTCCTCCGGGAACTCATAGAACATGGTCCTCATTACAGGAGTTCCCTTTTCATGCGCCTGTCTCATCAATTCACGGGTATACGGACGCATTAACTCCCTCAGGTTCATATACTTCACCAAAATGTCGTAGGCTTCCTCGCCGAAGCTCCACACTTCGTTGTCGCTGCCGGTAAACAATGCGGAGCTGCCGTCTTTTCTGTGCAAATGGACGGTTGGCTGTCTGTCGCCGTGCAGCCGCATGACCGGACTGAAGGTCCCGTACTGGAACCATCTTACCAGCAGCTGCCTGAAGCTTTCATCCTGCGGGTTTCCTCCGTGAAAACCTCCTATGTCGGTGGTCCACCAAGGTATTCCGCAGAGCCCCATATGCAGCCCTGCGCAGATCTGTTTCCTGAAATCCTCATATGAGCTGTGGATATCGCCGGACCAGACCAGTGCGCCGTAACGCTGGCTTCCCAGCCATGCACAGCGAACGAGATTTACGATGTCCCTCTGGCCCTGTTCAGCCATGCCCTCATAAAAGGTTCTGGAATACATCTGAGGGTAAATATTGCCTATCTGGACGTTGGGACCGGCAAAATAGCGATAATTGTCAAAGTCATAAACATTGTATTCCGGTTCTGCTTCATCCAGCCAGAAAATCTTTATGCCGTAGTCGTAATAATTCTTTTTACATTTTTCCCATACGTATTTTCGAGCTGCTGGATTTGTCGCATCATAAAAGTTGCTGTAGCCCCCGAACAGCATGCTTATATTGACTCCCATTTCGGGCTTGACCAGCAGGTTCCTCTGCCTCATTTCCTGATAGTTCTCGCTTTGCAGGTCGATCTGCGGCCATACGGATACCATCAGCTCAATTCCCATCTCCTTTAACTCGTCGACCATGGCTTTCGGATCGGGAAAGAATTCCTCTTCAAACCTGAAATCTCCCATTTTAGGCCAGTGGAAAAAGTCACAGACGATAACGTCGATGGGCAGCTTCCTTCTCTTGTACTCCCTTGCGACCTCCAGCAGCTGTTCCTGGTTGTAGTATCTCAGCTTGCATTGCCAGAAGCCGAGCCCGTATTCAGGCATCATCGGGACCTTTCCCGTCACACCGGCGAAGGCCTCCTCGATCTCCGCCGGTGTATCGCCCGCCGTTATCCAGTAATCCAGTTGTTTCGTGCTTTCAGCATACCATTCTGTCCGGTTCTTGTTAAAACTTGCCCTCCCAATGGCGGGATTGTGCCACAAAAATCCATATCCAAGGCTGGACAGTACGAATGGAATGCTTGCCTGCGAGTTCCTGTGGGCCAGTTCGAAAGTGCAGTTCTTTATATCCAGTATTTCCTGCTGATACTGACCCATTCCATAGAGCTTTTCGTTTTCATCGGATTCGAAGGAAGCGGTCAGCCGGAAATCTCCGCCGATAATAGGTTTAAATTTGCGGGCCGAGAGGTTGAGCGCCCCCTGGTTGCTCAGTTCGCGCAGAAGGAGCCTGCCATTCCGGTTATAATAGCTGATCCGGCAGTTTTTTGTCCATGCGATTTCCTCAAGTACGGCTTTTATTTGTCCATTTGTGATGGAAGCCGTATTCTCCCGGATTTCAATTTCTGCGTCACATTTTTCAGCAGGCAGCAGCGCGTAATCCGTATCAAGGATATCTCCCATCATGACCGAGCGGACCCGGAAGCTGTTTTTGTTCCATGGCTCAATCACAAGCTTTTCTCCGTTGAAATTCCAAATGAGTTTATTGGATTCTTTAATAAATATACCCATATTGCACTCCTCCGCAACTTCCACATATCAGTTTTTTTACATGTGCCTTTTTCATCATTCTTCACTCTGGCCTATATGAATATTTAATTTCTAATGGGGGCAAGCCCCCATACCCCCTCGCTGCGGGCGAAGTGAATTCGCCCTGCGCTACACTTCGTGCGCCACGCCTAAACGTGGCGTTTGAACAACGTCGGTGGGAATTGCGACGTTGTTCAATAATACTAGCATAAGTGCTATGCATTTTCAAATAAATTATGTACTCTCTTCCTCCATTGGCACATAGTCATGGTCAACAATAATGACGGAATGATAAGTAGGGTTGAGTTGATAAATTCGATCCGATATGAGATCAATCAGTTCATCATCTCTCCACTCAAAATTAAAGGGTACTACAATATCAAAAATCAAATTAGAATGGCTCACACTCCATACAACGCGAAAATCGTGCATGCTGATTTCAGGAGAAATTTCCCTGATCAGCCGCTGAACACTCGATTTTAACTCATTTGTTTTTTCATCATCTGTAATGATGGGATCCAAATGAATGACTAGGTGAATATCAAGATCCTTCAAAAAGTCCCGCTCAATGTTGTCAATAATATCATGGCTCACCATGATATCCTGTCCGGCGGCTACCTCGCAATGGACAGATGCAAAGCATTTTAAAGGACCATAATTATGAACGGTCAGATCATGCAGGCCAATAATACCGTCATAGCTGAGAATTTTTTCATAAATACAATCGACCATTTCCTTTGTAGGCGCGGTTCCAAGCAGCGGACTGATGGTGTCATTCACCAGCTTAACACCGCTTATCACAATGAATATCGCCACAATAGCACCCATGTATCCGTCCAGATTAAATCCGGTTAACTGCGTAATAATAGCAGCTGCCAGCACAGCCGATGTGGCTATGATATCATTACGGCTGTCAAAGGAGGTTGCCAGAATTGCTGAGGATTGAATCAACTGTCCGATTTTCCGGTAGAACAGATATTGCCATAGCTTTATCAAAATAGCTGCCACCAATACCAGGATCGTGATAAGAGAAAATTGAACCTGCTGGGGATGCAGAATTTTATCCAATGAGCTTTGAGCCAGCTGCATACCTAGAAACAGAATGATAAAGGAAACAATCAGTCCCGAGATATATTCCATACGCGCGTGACCATATGGATGCTTGGCATCTGCTGGTTTACCCGAAATTTTGAATCCGATTAATGTTACTACGGAGGATCCTGAATCAGAGAGGTTGTTTACAGCATCCGCAACGATGGAAATACTGTCGAAAAGAAGGCCAACCGTAATTTTAATAATGAAAAGAACAAAATTGGTTACAATGCCCACAGCACCTGCAAATTTACCATAATTTTCACGCACGCGGTTATTTTCAGTATTCTGGCTATCCTTTACGAAGAGTTTAATTAAAAAACTGGTCAAAGCAGCACCTCAAATCCTTTTTACTTATCTCCTCACACATCGAAATATAAAAAAACACCTGTGGAACATATACTGTCCCACAGATGTAAAATTCAATCTGTTGCTGTTTCCAGCCCAGCCCCATGAACCTTTTTCAGTTCATCGCCTGCTCAGTTTGTACTGTAGTAAAATGCAGCGCAAAGAGATGGTTTCATTTTAATATAAACAACTGCCTTTGTCAAATGCCATGTTTTCTCTGCCTCTTACAAGGCGTATCAGCTTTTTGCTTTAAATTCATTTTTGCACTTCGGGCAGGTAACAACAATATTCCCTTTACCCTTCGGAAGCCGCAATTCAGCCTTACATTGAGGGCATTTCAAAAAGCGGTGCGTTTTTGACTCTCCAATGCGCCTTTGAGTCTTCTTAAACCACGCATATATGGGACTGACCAGCATAGAATACCTGTAGTTTTCCATACTGCGTTTCTGTATGTTTTTAGACAGCATCCTGAAAATGCATACCCCCAACGGAACATATCCGATCAGAGACAATAGCGGAAGACCAGCCACTCTGGCAATCAAGGTGAATAAAACCGAGAGTATGAGCAGCGCCATGGAAAGCTGATCTGCGCCATATCTTCCTGTCATAAATCTTCTGAACCAATTCATTTATATCGCTCCTCATATTCCCTTATCCATAATTTTTAGCCACTTTCGTCCGAACTGTCGGTTTTGAAAGTGGCTAACTTTTATTTAAGCATTTGATAAAACCTTGTAAGCATTATCTCATATGGATGCATCCTTTATCAAGACCTGTCAGGCAGTTTCAATGCTGTTATCCGCCTGAAGGCTTAGTTTCTCAACAGCTTGCTCCCGCATCTTGTACTTCATAATCTTGCCAGCGGCATTCATCGGAAACTCTGTAACAAAATCAATATACCTTGGAGTCTTATGCTTTGCCATATGAGAACGGATGTAGTCCTTCAGTTCATCTGCGGTAAGCGTTACACCATCCTTCAGTATCACGCAGGCCATGATCTCCTCACCGTATTGCTTGTCGGGTACGCCGATTACCTGGACATCCTTTACTTTCGGATGCGTATAGATGAAATCTTCAATCTCCTTTGGATAAATGTTTTCACCGCCGCGGATAATCATATCCTTTATTCGTCCGGTAATTTTATAGTTACCGTTTGCATCCCGTCTTGCAAGGTCTCCGGTATGGAGCCACCCATCTTCGTCAATGGCAGCTGCCGTTGCCTCCGGCATCTTGTAATAGCCTTTCATGATATTATACCCGCGGGCGACAAATTCACCATCTGTATTATCAGGCAAATCCTTGCCTGTTTCGGGATCGACGATTTTACACTCGACTCCGGGTAATGCACGGCCAACCGTACTGACACGCAACTCTATGGAATCGTCGACACGGCTCTGGGTACAGCCCGGTGAAGATTCTGTCTGTCCAAATACAATGGTGATTTCCTTCATATTCATTTTGTCCACTACATCCTGCATGACTTTAACCGGACATGGGCTGCCTGCCATGATTCCTGTTCTCATATATGAAAAATCCGTTTTGGAGAAATCCTCATGCTCCAGCATGGCGATGAACATGGTCGGAACACCATGGAAGGCGGTAATCTTTTCCTTGTTGATACACTCCAGCGACAGCTTCGGTGAAAAATAGGGCATTGGAGACATTGTAACACCATGGGTCATCGACGCCGTCATGGCAAGCACCATGCCAAAGCAATGAAACATGGGCACATGGATCATCAGCCGGTCGGCAGTGGAAAAATCCATACAGTCGCCAATGTTTTTGCCGTTATTTACTACATTATAATGGGTAAGCATGACTCCTTTAGGGAAGCCGGTCGTTCCGGAGGTATACTGCATGTTGCAGACATCATGACGGTTGATGGAAAGCGCCCGACGGTACACCTCTTCAATGGGAACCCTATTGGACATGGCTACCGCCTCATCCCATGTCAGACAACCCTTCTGCTTCGAGTCCACGGTAATAATATTGCGCAGGAAAGGAAGACGTTTCATGTGGAGCGGTTTTCCGGCTTCGGCAGTTTCCAGTTCCGGACAAAGCTCCTTTATAATTCCTACATAATCCGAATCCTTATATCCATCGATCATGACCAGCGTATGCGTATCAGACTGTCGCAGCAGATATTCAGCCTCATAAATCTTATACGCAGTATTTACTGTCACAAGAACCGCACCAATTTTGGTTGCCGCCCAAAAGGTAATAAACCATTGCGGTACATTGGTAGCCCAGATCGCTACATGATCACCCGGTCTCACTCCAAGCGCTATCAATGACCGTGCAAAGGTATCCACATCATCCCGGAATTCGGAATACGTCCTTGTGTAATCCAGTGTGGTATACCGGAATGCATACTGGTGTGGAAACTCATCCACCATTCGGTCCAGAACCTGCGGAAAAGTCAGGTCGATTAACGTATCCTTCTCCCAGACATATTTACCGGTTTTTGTATTATTGTCGAAAAGGTGTCCCTTTACAGCTCCGGCTTGCATATAGCGGCTCATATAGTTTGCAAAATTCGGGAATACAACGCCCGCATCATCAAGGTCTGCTGCCCACCGTTTCACCCATTCAAGAGAAACATAGCCCTCGTAATTAATCGAACGCAGCGCCTGCATCATTTCATCAATAGGCAGGTCTCCTTCACCCATCATGCGGTAACGGGTGACTCCGTTTTCTATAACAGAATCCTTTATATGCACATATTTAATGTACGCACCAAGATTCTGTACGGTTTTACCCGGCTTCTCCCCAGCATAACGATATGGATGATGCACATCCCAAAGAGCAGCCACTGAGTCACTTGCCGCATGATTAAGAAGCTTACACAAACGTGACGTATCGGAATAAACACCATTGGTCTCAACAAGCAGTATTACGCCTTTTTCTTCTGCAACCGGTATCAGCCTTCGCAATGCGGCAAGGACAGCTTCGTCGTCCACTTCACCGCCGGGTTGCGGTTCAAGATCGGCAAGAACCCTAATATACGGGGTTTTAAGCTTGGATGCCAGTAAAATATACTGGACGATTTCCTCATAGTTTTTATCCGAGTTCTCTTCGAACTTCAGGCAGCAGCCGGAAGAGAGACACGGTATTTCGAGGCGCAATTCAGAGAGCTTTTTTACTGTTTGCGGCAGCTGTTCTTCTGTAAAAGGCTGTGCCTTCACAGCAAAAATATCTTGGCCCAGCCCGCGGATCTCTATTCCGTCGAATCCAAAATCCTTCGCCATAGAATAGATGTCGGTCCAACTGAAGTCGGGACAACCCAGTGTCGAAAACGCAATTTTCATAAAAAATGTCCTCCTTGTAAAAATGTTTCAATATTTTAATAAAAATATGATTCTTCCTTGATTACTGCCTGTCGGAAATCATGCTGAAAGCTGTAAGAAATAAAAAAGCTCTCGTCTCCAGCATTTCCTGCCAGAGACGAAAGCATTTAAACTTCCGCGGTACCACTCTTATTGGTATCATTATACCCACTTCACAGCATCAGTCGAATATGACAAATGCCCTCTCATATATAACGGTGAGAAACCCGGTCGCACCTACTTGTACAGGACTGTAACAGAACTGCCTGCACTTTCAACTGACTGCTCAAGGGCGAGTCCACTCTCTGTCCAGCCGCTGTTTTCCACCAACCAACAGCTCTCTAAAGTACTGAATACAGCGTGTTTTCCCTGTCATCGCATTTCATTATTTTATAGTATGTTATCAGCTAAATGGTTCTTTGTCAAGTATGCAAATCTCGAATTTATTTTTACTGTGATCCGTGAATCAACCCGCATAGAAAACAATGTATGCATAGGACTTACCGCTTGCCAGATCCTCAAACTCCTGGGTTGGGATTTCGTTATAATACAGGCTCGCACCTTTTCTGCATATAACCATGCAGCGGCCATTTTCAAACTGTACTGCTGTACCGCACCCGTATCGTACTCTCCCTATCTTTTGTTTTGACTGCGCACCCTCGCATAAAATTGCATAAAGCTTTGTATTCTCAGTGAATACTTCTTTCGCTTCCGGTGAATCACCCAAAAGGGTATTGAAACTGATTACCGACTGATCCTTTGTGTTTATGAAATGACCCTTCCTGACCGTTATGGTTCCGTTTCCGAATTTCTCATCGATATCAAAAGCAAACTTTGTAATCATATCATAATTTTTTACGTAGCTCGTCTGCTCACGCATCTCATTAACAGCTTGCTGGGTGATACCAGGGTAAAATCGTGTCATATCAATCCGATCATGCCCACTTGATGAAAAGTAGCCTTCCACTGTCTGTTCCGGAGATAGCGCCAACAATTTTACAATCAGCTCCTGATACGCATCCGGATTTTGCTCCAGCTTTTTCATAAACTCGGCAAGTTTCGGGCTTGTATAATCATCCTTTGTCCAATTCCTTTGTATATCAGACACAAGAGTAATCATCTCATCCTCTTCATTCATGTATATTTCCGCCGGTTTAAGATAAACCCAGGCACTGAATCCCTTAGATACCATGTCTCTGTCAACAGGATAAACTAAATTCAGGAAGTCACCCTCAATGTATAACTCCTGCACATCTTTGAAGATGGATAAATCCTTAAAGGACATTGCATATTCCAGATCAAATCCAAATTTATCAGCAATCAGATGAATCGGTATCGGGATAGAAAGCCTCCCTAAATGAGCATTCTCGATCGCCAGCACGATATCTCCGTCTCTCCACTGCAGGTCAATTCCCACTTTGACCGGTATATTGATTCCGTATGCCTTTCCCTGTAAATAAACAGCTTTATCCTCCAGCGATACACGGTATGCATTTATAAACAGAGACTCATTATAATGTAAATCCGGCATGATATCGGATGTCAAATAGTATAGATCGGCACTGTCCAACCTCATGGTTCTCGTCATTGCTGCCGCATCGAAGGAATGACGTTCAGAAAAGCTCATCGGCACTTGCTGAGCAAGTATTTCATCTGGTTTGTCATATCGGAAATCCGCAACATTCAGATATAGCAGCAATAACCCCGCTAATAAAACAGGTACGAGTAAAACAACCAGAATGGTTATTCCAATACCTTTTACCGGAGACTTTTTCTTTCTTAAGCCAGGCTCACCTTTTTGAGCAATTTGTCCCATAGCGATTCCTCCCCAGAATTTTATCCCTTTTTATGACTTTATATCCCAGTATACGATAGACTATCTATCCAATCAAGAGGAATATAACTCTATTCACTTGTAAAGATAAAAACCAACAAAAAAGGAGAGTCTGCACTCTCCTCTTAGCTTACCACCTGTTTCCGCCGCCGTTGCCGCCTCTGTTGTAGCCGCCGCCATTACCGCCCCTGTAGCCGCCATTGCCGCCGTTGTTTCTCTGCTGCTTTCTGGCTGCTCTGCAGTCAGGGCATCTTTGTGGTTCATTCTCGAATCCCTTTTCCTTGTAAAAAGCCTGTTCGCTTTCGTTAAAAATGAATTCGCTGTTGCAATCCTTGCATGTAATTGTCTTATCTGCCATATCTATATACCTCCTTTAATTATTTGGATTTAAAAATTACTGAGACTAGCTCGCTCCAAAACAATCAAAGGGAGTGTTGTCAAAAATAAAATAACCCATTC
>JAEZLF010000074.1 GCA_023435925.1 Bacillota bacterium | reverse complement strand
ATCAGTGGAAACCTCAGGGGCAATCGAACCTGTGGCTGTAAATATCAGCACCGTTGACAGCAGGCGTCTTTTGGATGTTTACACCGTGAGCCTCAAGGCGAAGAATCTTTCAGATGAGGCATGGTCCTATGATTCTTATAATGTCTATGTCTATAACGCTTCTGCCATGAAAATACTTGTGGACGGCTTCCCAATGGATTCACTTACTATGGACTATGACTTTAAAGACGGCGATATTATGAGAAGTATAAACTTTCTCCAGAGTCGTGCCATGTTAGGAAAGGAACTAATCCGAACGGTAAACATAGATGACAAATCCTATGCATGGAGTGCCATAGCCGACCGGGTCACATGGAAGGCAGAGGGTGAGAGTGTTTCTCTCTGGCATAACAGCAGGCGTATCAATGACGAATATAATCCCGTACTCCTTCCCGGAACTTCCCTTGTATTGATTGGAGACGGCTTTGGAAGCTCTGTGTTAACAGCAACCCACACTCTTACCGGAATGACCAGATCCATGACTGCGACAGTAAACCCATTGAATGACAAGCTTTATTTGTTCCGGATCTATCCGAATCTATCCTGCAATTTGGTTTATACCAATGGAAAGGATCAGGAAAAAACCGTTTCCTTCACAGGAGAAGTAGGCGTTTATGAGGAAAGCGGTATCAAGAGTGATGTTGTCATTTACCCGACAGAGGGTGCCGAAAATGTTTATGATTTTTATGTCATTCCCCATAGGACTTTGATGGCAAATCAAAATAGCGCAAGCACCTTTAACCTGTACCCGGTAAATACCGTTAAGCCGTCGAAAACGAACTATAATGTTACTATTGAGCTTTATGACGAGACCGATGGCTCTCCTTATACCGGCGATATTGTGGTCCGGGGAGGGTTCTATCTTATCAATAATTACCAGGATAAAACAACAATTAACGGTAAAATGGGCAATGCTGACCAAATTGTGAGTGCAGACGCAAAGGGCAGGTACAGCCTTACTTTCAGACCATCCGATTTTATTGACAAGCTTAAACCTTCGGATGAGCTAAGCTATGTAATAGAAATAAATTTTGCTGATAGTTCATATTTGCCTGTTTATTTAAAGGTCGATAATGCTGCGATTCAGACCGGTAAGAGCTCTCCTTTAGGAGTATGCCTGAAAGAAGGAATAAAGCCTCTGGATGCATCCTCAATACAAAATAGTGTTATAGTCATTTCTCAAACCCTAACCATTGACGGGGAAGAAAAATCCATCTCCGATCGGATTGTGTTGAGCCACAAGCCTGAGAGTGCTGCCCTTGATATGGTAGTGATGATACCGAAATTCGTAGACACTGACTATCGATTAGTCATGATGGATTCCACTGGTTCTTTAGCAAACGCGTTCTCAAAAGGTGAAGTAATGACTGCATATCCTTTCTCAGATACAGTTACCTTGCATTTTGCCTGCGATCTTAGATCAATGGTTTCTTTTTCCGGCCAATATTGGCCGGGTGAAATACACCGTTTTTATCCATTAATCAGTGATTTTAACGCTCATGAGCAAATAAAGCTCTCAAAATTCATTGAAGTGCAGGATCTTTCGCGTGTACCCGATATGGCAGATTCGCTGGATAGTGGAGTATCTGGTGATGAAGGTGATCTTAGGAAGCTCTACATGTCTTTGTGGTATCTGACGGTGGGTTCCGGGGATATTGGCTTCGATGAAGATAAGGATGCAGTGAAGGATGCACTTAGCATCATGTCGGGGTATTATCTTGATACGTCTTCCTTAGGCCTTGAAATTCAGGCCACTGATGATCCGTTGGTTTACAAGGGTATTATCCGATTTGCCGTCGGCAGCTACAGCAAAGATAATCCTTCAGGGGTCTTCGTGGGAAGCGGCGAAAACACGAGCTTTAACTTCTTGCCCGGATTCAGCGATGTAAAAGCAATGGCCAAGGGTGAATATCTTAAAAAAGCCAAGGAAGCGATGAATAAAAGCCGTGGTCTGTATAAGAGATACGGCGGAGGCGCTTACATGGAATGCCTTGTTTATTTTGATGCAGAGCATCAGAAATGGAAAATCAGCCTTATGTACGGGGACTTTTATTTAGGTGGCGGAGGAACCTACTATTATACTTATAACGGCTGGGTATCATTTGTACCTGTTACAGCTGAATTCGAATTCAATATGACTGCGGAAGTCGGGCTCACTATACTAAACAGCCAGGTCAGAAACGAGACCGCCTATATTCCACGGCTTCGCCCGGTATTCAGTATTTATGGATTTGGTGGTGTGGGTTTTGATTATAATTTTGTGTATTTCAAAGCCGGGGCTTACGGTTTTGTAGAGCACGAGCAGAACTACCTATGGTATACCGACAGCAACGGATTGAAGATGGATGGACAGCAACTGAAAATTAGAGGTGAGGTTGGTGTTGAGTTTAAAATAGGGCTTGCATTTTTAGCGCTTCATGACAAATACGTTCTGGCCGACTATGAAAAGAGCTGGAATTACAATCAATACAATAAAATCCAACAGAAGATAGCCGAAAATAAAAAGGAGAGGGAAAAAGGATTCATGGCTTTTCCTGATGGAAGCGAATATGAATATGTTCTTGTTCCTGTAGAGGAGAACATTGATTTTGAGGATCGCTCCTACCTGGATGCCTATGAGCGCTCATGGGGCTCAACAGGGGCAGGAAGGAGAATGTTTGCACTAATGTCTTCCGAGGATTTGACTGATATTTGGACCAACGCCTATCCAAACGCCATGCCCCAGCTATCTGATGACGGTAAGATGATGATTTACCTGTCCGATATGGACAGTGAAGATCTTTCAGATACTGC
>JAEZLF010000297.1 GCA_023435925.1 Bacillota bacterium | reverse complement strand
GCTTGACATAGTCCACCATGTGATTGGTGCTTTTATGGAGGATAAGGCTTGCTCTGTCGCGAGTAGGAGCAATGTTTTGACGCAAGTTTTTACGATTGATCTCTCGCCAAATTGTTTGCGCTGTAGTCAATGCTTCCTCGTCAGTCAGTTTGGTGTAGCTGTGAAAATAAGATTTAGGATCGGCAAAAGCTCCTTCTCTAAATTTGAAGAAACGAGAAACATACCATCTCTCTAATTCTTCTTCTTCTGCATCTACATAGATAGAGAAATCGACAAAGTCAGAAACAAACACGTTATTCTTGGCTTGCGGATAGTCTTTGCTGGTTTGTAATACATTCAGACCTTCGAGAATAAGAATATCGGGTTGCTCTATAACTTCGTATTCATTGGGGATGATGTCATAAATCAGATGCGAATACTTAGGTGCTTCCGTATGTTCGCTACCTGATTTGATATCTACCAGAAAGTCAATAAGTCGCTTAATATCGTATGATTCAGGAAAACCTTTCTTCAATAAGATTGCTCTTTTCTCCAACTCGGCATTTGGATAAAGGAATCCATCAGTTGTAATGAGTGCAACTTTAGTGTCTTCGTCCCATCGGCTCAAGAGTGCCTGAAGAACACGCGAAGTAGTGCTTTTTCCTACCGATACACTACCTGCTATACCAATAATGAAAGGGATTTTTTCACGTTTCTCGTTCAAGAAAGACATCAATGCGGTTTGACGGCTGATGCGTGCTTTTACATAATAGTTAAGTAAACGGGAGAGAGGTAGATAAATATCTCTAACTTCTTCTATCGAAAGTTCTTCGTTGATACCTTTCAGTGCGTCAACTTCTTTTTCGGTCAATGTCATTGGCTCCGAATCACGCAAGGCTGCCCATTTGGCACGCGGAAAGGTAATGTACCTGTCAAGATGAGTATTCATTAACTTTGCTTCTGGTTTATGCTGCAAAGGTATGACTAATAAATAAGATAGGAGATAAAAATGCGGTTTTTATTCCCACTGGATGCTTATTTTTCTCCCGTATAATGGATGAAAAATCCAGCCTGACAAGGAGTGCTTTCTATGTGGTATCTGTTGGTGGCAGTTACGATATAGTAAACGATGGTGGGTTCATCCGTTTTGGTAATTGGAAAAGAAAAATAATTTCCTTTTACTCGTGTGGCAATAATATTTTTCGGATTCTCCAGATCAAAATATTTATTGTCTGATCGGTAGATTGTATAGCTGCAATCTTTCTGATCTCCAGGTATATCCCAGCCAATATACAGCTCACCTTCTTTGTCTTTTTCGTATGCTACCAAGTTTTCAGGAGCTTGTGGCTGTTGATCGTTAAGCCAAGGCATTGGTGGTAGTTTAGCTGGTGAAGAATATACCGAATCGAGTATTGTTTTTACTCCTTTCAAATTGTTGAGGATGTTTCCCGCTCTGAAATAGGCTGCTCCGGCTTTGCCGTTCTTTTCGGTATAGCTTATTTGGTCGGTAATATCTTCGATTGGCCAGTCTTGCTCGCTTGCCATCATTTGATATACACCAATTCCGGGAACTACGTGTCTATCTCCAGCCACTTTTACCCAGTCGTCGAGAAAAGGCTCGAAATTGCGTTTACGATAATACATCATAGGGAATAATAGATCGTGTTTCCCCTCTTTAATCCATTTGCCGGCATCTTGAAAAACAGTTTCGTATGCCGTCCATCCGTCATTTGGGTTAACGTCTTTCAATATGCGATAACGTCCAAGTGGAGAACTGCTCACTTGTACCCAGTCTTTCTTCGATTTCACTTTGTCGTAGATTGCAGATACAATATTGTTGATATTCTCGCGTCGCCAGTCGTATAAATCTTTTCCTCGTCCAAATTTTTTATAGGTAAGATCGTCTGAAAATTTTTTATCGTTACTCGGATAACGGATGTAATCGAAATGAACACCATCGACATCATAGTTCCCCACAACTTCCTCAACCAAATCAACTAATTGTTTTTTTGTGTCTGGATGTCCTGGGTCGAGATACCATGTCCCTTTATAAGCAGTGTAGTTGTCCGGTTTTTTTTCTTTAACAGGCTTACGTCTTCTTCCTTTACCTGTCATTTTCTGATATTCCACAGGAAAAGTAATAATCCAAGCATGACATTCCATCCCTCGCTTATGCGATTCTTTGATGGCATAAGCCAATGGGTCGAAGTTGTCAGCATGGTTGAAATATTTACTTTTAGGATACAACTTAGAATTGAAAAAAACTTCTCCCTGAGCTTTTACTTGAAACAAAACTGTATTGAAGTTCATCGCTTGAAACTTATCCAACATGTTACTTAGCGCTCGTTTTTGTTCTTCAACGCTCGTTTTTGCATTGATTGGCCAGTCTAGTCCCCAATTGGTTGTAATCCATACAGCTCGTACTTCTGTCGCCTTTTGGGCAAAACTATTTATAGAGATGAGTAGGATAGTTATAAGTAGCAGAGAATATTTTTTCATAAATTATAATCCGCTAAAATTTACATTTTCAAAAACAACAGACGGTAATCGCCATGATGAACTTTCGCGAGGGTCGTTTCCGACTTGGCTCAGATTTAGCAAAAGAT
>JAEZLF010000247.1 GCA_023435925.1 Bacillota bacterium | reverse complement strand
ATTTGCCTCTGTTTTTGATACATTTATCTAATTCGTAGACAAACGCCGCCTTTACAGCTTTGTCAGGAGAGCCGCCATACTCCAGGAAGCTGGAGTTATGGTAATATTCCAGTAGATTCGTCTCATTATTAAAGCAAAAGGCAATCTGCATCTTTACTCTGTATTCTGGTTTATCCTCACGGTCTCTGCCCTTCGTGGAGCTTTCATAGTATTGTATCCCTGTAAAGCCCTTTTCCGCGCTGATCTCTGCAATATAGTCGACAATTCCGTTTTCATAGCTATACTCATATGTATTCCCTGATTCTTCATCTATAAGAATAAATCTCAGTCCGGCATTGACAACCGCCTGCTTTTTAAGTGTCGTTGCAAAATACTCAAGTGGTATATTAATATCGGTAAAAACATCAAGATCCGGCTTCCATTTCTGGATAGTACCGGTGCTTTCATATTTGCATTTTTCCTTTATGAGTCCGCCGACATTTTCTCCCTTTTCAAAACGCAGATCAAAGCGGAACCCATCTCTGTATACGGTAACATCCATATATTCGGAGCTGTACTGGGTCGCACAGCTTCCCAGCCCATTGAGGCCCAGACTGAATTCATAATTCTCACCGGAATTATTGCTGTATTTGCCGCCTGCATAGAGCTCACAAAAGACCAGTTCCCAGTTATACCGGTCTTCCTTCACATTAAAGTCCAGCGGAATGCCTCTTCCATAATCTCTTACTGTAATGGAATGATCCATGTGCCGGGTGACTTCAATTTTATCGCCATAGCCTTCACGAGCTTCATCAATAGAATTTGAGAGAATTTCAAAAAAGGAATGCTGGCAGCCTTCCAGTCCGTCTGAGCCAAATATGACACCAGGCCTCAGTCTGACCCGGTCGGCTCCCTTTAACGATGATATGCTTTCATTTCCATAGACTTCGGTTTTTTTCCCCTTTGTCATTCGTATTCATCCTCCAGTTCGTATTTCTCTGCCATTGCTTCATTATTATAAAACGGAGATATTTCTGTGACAGGCAAAGAAGCCACCGTCCGTGCGTCAGCATTCCGAAAGGGCAGCTGTATTCCCATCTCTTATTATTGAATAATTTTTTTTCAAAGTCAATATTCACCAATTTTTGGGCTTGCGCTATATCGAACATTCGTTCTCTTTGGTAATGTCATAATTTTATAATAACTTTCAAAAAAAAACAAGTTTCTATTCATGATATTGCCAGCATGATTTTTTTTAAATTTTCAAACTATATCACTGAGGTGATTAAATGAAAAAGAGAGCAATCGTCGTTTTTATATTCCTACTGCTTTTCACAACAAATGTTTTTGCTGCGTCAACGTATACTGTCAAATCGGGCGATACCATATGGAAAATTGCCAACAGAAACCAGGTCGGAATGAGTGAAATTATTGCTGCCAACCCTCAGATCAAAAATCCTGCACTGATCTATCCCGGACAGAAGATTACCATACCGACAGTAACGACAACTTCACAGGAAGACGAAGTGATTCGTCTCGTGAATGTTCAAAGATCAAAAGCAGGGCTTCAGCAGCTGAAATCGAACTGGCAGCTCTGCAGAGTAGCCAGATATAAATCTGCTGATATGGCAAACAACGGGTATTTCAGTCATACCTCTCCAACCTACGGTTCGCCATTTAAAATGATGGAGTCTTTTGGTTTGCGTTTTTCAGCCGCCGGTGAAAACATTGCCTACGGGCAGAGAACTCCTGCTGAGGTCATGAACGGATGGATGAACTCACCCGGTCACCGGAGCAATATTTTGAACGGTACGTATACAGAAATCGGTGTGGGACTCGCTAAAAACAAAAATGGTGTATGTTATTGGACCCAGCAATTCATGAAACCGTTATAACGAAGCCAAGATGTCCTCCACCTATATAGGTGGCGGGTACACCGAAGTGTTATAACACTTTACTGCAGGCTGCATCGGATGTTATTTCTGATGCAGCCCAATTCCCGGCTTTGGCTTGGCGAAAAAACGAAACATCGCAGTTACCAGCAGTATCCCAAATGCTATCGCTCCTGCACCTGCAAGGGTTTCTACCAGTTTCCCTCCGGCACTGTACAGATCATTGGAGGAGAGAAGCCGGATCGATTCATATGCTGCTATTCCAGGCACAAGCGGAAAGATTCCCGGTATGGAGAATATCGTTGAGGGTGTTTTTAGTACCCTGGCCGCTGTCTCACTGAATATTCCCACTGCTATGGCACCTGCAAAAATAGCTATAATCGTGTGATTTGAAAGATACAATATCAGCAAATACACCAGCCAGCCGGACAAACCGGAAAGCCCTGCAAAAAAAAGCTTAAAACTCTTTACATTAAACAATATTCCTGCACAAAAGCTTCCGATAAATGCAAGAATTGATGTTTGCATATAATCACCACCAATTTGTTCCTATCGTAACGGATATGGCAACACCAACAGCGACTGCCACTGCTGTGAGGAAAGCCTCTCCCATTCTGGTGAAGCTTGCAACCAAATCACCGTAGAAAGCATCCTTAATCCCATTTGTAATTGCTACGCCAGGCAGATAAAGCATTACTGCGCCAATAATGATTTTATATTCATTGAGCACCGGAAAAAGCCTGACTGCAATAATACTCAGAAAACCTGCGGCTAATCCGGATGAGAACAACTCAAAAAATTGAAAAAAACCTTTCTTTGATAAACGATCTCTCATTAAGTAAAGCAAAAACCCGACGACATCTGCAGCCAATCCGTCATAATAGCTCCCTCTGAATAGTACTGCAAACACAAAGGAACCTACTGCAGCTGCAATACCGCTCACCGGCATGCTGTGATGTCCGGCTGCCATAATTTCCTCCAACTGAGTTTTTGCCATTTCGTAGCTCAGTTGTGAATGGACCAGACTTCTGGAAAAGGTATTGACCTTTTCAATTCTGTTCAGATCGACTGTGCGCTGCCGGATGCGTTTGAAACTCGTATTCATGCATCCCTCCCCGTCTCTGACAGAGATAAAAATACCGGTAGGTAACACAAAGCTCTCGCATTGAATCTGATAACTGTTGCATACTCTTGTGATCGTCTCTTCAACCCTGTAAATTTCTGCTCCGCTGGTGAGCATTATCTCACCGGCCTTCAGTGCAATTTCCATCATTTCTGTCGTTTGCATGAACTACTCCATATATACATTAACCATTCATATTTATTTCATTTTATCATTTCCCCCTTAGCTTGTCACGCTTCGCTCATAAATCACGGACTTCATGGACTTTACGAACATAAGGATTTATGAATGCCACTTTATTTTTTCTTTTACATAGGATATAATGTAGCAGACAAGACATACGGAGACAATAATATTACAAAAAAGGTGGAATATTTTCAATACAATCGTTCATTGCATCGGTAGAATGGATGTATGGAATATCGTATTACGAAAAAGCATACTAATCGGGGGGATAATGAATTATGAGTATCTTAAATGAAATCTCTGAAAACCTGCAAATCGGTAAGGCGAAGTTAGTAAAAGAGCTTGTACAGAAAGCTATCGACGAAGGTCTTAGCGCAGAATCCATATTAAAGGACGGTTTGCTGTCCGGTATGGGAATCATTGGCGCCAAGTTCAAAAATGACGAAGTTTACGTTCCTGACGTTCTTATCGCTGCAAGAGCAATGAATGCAGGTACAGAGCTTTTGAAGCCATTACTTGCTGCAAGTGGTGTTAAGGCTGCAGGTAAAGTCATTTTAGGTACCGTTGCAGGTGACCTTCATGACATCGGCAA
>JAEZLF010000224.1 GCA_023435925.1 Bacillota bacterium | reverse complement strand
ACGATCTGACTTGTAGGTGTTACCAGCGGAGGATATCCGAAGTCTTCTCTGACTCTTGGAACTTCCTTGAGTACCTCTTCATACTTGTCGGATTTACCTGCCTGCTTCAGCTGTGAAACGAGGTTGGATAGCATACCGCCGGGAACCTGATAAATCAATGTATTGACATCAACGCCCATTACCTTTACATCAAGCAATCCGGTCTTAATATATTTTTCTTTGATCGGTCTGAAATAATCTGCAATATCACTCAGCTTATTCAGATCGAGGCCTGTGTCGTATTCCGTTCCTTTGAGTGTTGCCACGAGAGGCTCTGTAGGCGGTTGGGAGGTGCCCATTGCCATTGGTGAAATAGCACAATCCACGACATCCACACCTGCTTCAATGGCCTTCAGGTAAGTCATGGATGCTACACCACTGGTGTAATGGGTATGCAGCTGTATCGGTATTTTTATATACTCCTTCAAAGCCTTGATCAAATCATACGCTGCATACGGAATCAACAGTCCGGCCATATCCTTGATGCAGATGCTGTCTGCTCCGGCTTCTTCCATCATACGGGCATCCTTGACGAAATGCTCCAGACTGTGCACCGGGCTGATGGTATAGCTTACGGTTGCCTGTGCATGCCCGCCTTCCTTTCTGCAAGCTTTTATGGAGGTTTCAAGGTTTCTTGCATCATTTAAAGC
The DNA here is from genome assembly GCA_023435925.1 of Bacillota bacterium. GTDB lineage: Bacteria > Bacillota > Clostridia > Acetivibrionales > DTU013 > JAEZLF01. The sequence continues at coordinate 13,362 of JAEZLF010000224.1, read as the reverse complement.
ATCAAAAATTCGAATGATGTCAATACCGTTTGCAATGGATTTTTGTACAAAATACTCCACCACATCATCGGCATAATGCTTGTAGCCTAAAAGGTTCTGACCGCGCAGCAGCATTTGAAGAGGTGTTTTTTTCGCCTTTTTCTTTATTTTTCTAAGCCTTTCCCATGGATCCTCATTCAAAAACCGTAGACAGGAGTCAAAGGTGGCTCCTCCCCAGCATTCGAGAGAATGATAGCCTATATCATCCAGCTTTTCAACAATTGGGAGAATATCGTCTGTACTCATTCTGGTAGCAATTAACGACTGATGCGCGTCTCTGAGTACAGTTTCCGTAATTTTTACTTTGTGCATAATATCGTCCTCCTTAATTCAAGGATGCAAGCAAATCACCCGCATTGACAGAAGTACCTGCGGTCACGTTAATGGACGCTACGACTCCTTCTGACGGTGCAACAATTTCATTTTCCATCTTCATTGCTTCAAGGATAACCAAAACCTGGCCTTTTTTAACTTTGTCGCCTGGGTTTGCAACTACCTTGAGTATTGTACCGGGCATTGGAGCAGAAACTTTTAAGGAACCGATCGAACCGCTGGGTACTGCCTTTTTCTCCTGAGCAGGTGCCGCCGGTGCAGCAGGTGCTGCTGCCGGTGCCTGTGGCTGAACGGGAGCTGCAACAGGTGCAGGTGCGCTAACCGGAGCATAAGTGACAACGGGAGCCTGTACATATGCTCCATCTCTTATTTCATCTACTTCTACATCATACTGGACACCATTTACTCTTATTAAAAATTTTTTCATGACTCATTTCCTCTCTATACATTTAAATTTTGATTAATTCGTTCCATTCTTCCTGCGGTATTCCATACCGGTGTTGATTGGGGAACCTGCCTCATGGACCGGACAACCAACCTGTATCCGGGTCTTGATTCCATTGAAGCCACTGCTGCTGCTATCACAGCGGGTATATCATCCAGAGTTATTGCCGCTGCTATCACAGCAAGAATATCATTACTGATACTGTTATTTTCAAACTCGCCCATGCTTACACCTCCATACTACAATGGTATGTTTCCATGCTTTTTAGCCGGTCTGTTTTCCCTTTTGCCTGCAAGCATTTCCAGCGCATTAATCAATCTGCCGCGTGTCGTAGCAGGGTCAATGACATCATCCACATATCCTCTGGCTGCCGCTACATATGGATTGGAAAACTTACTCCTGTACTCCTCGATCTTCTGCTCTCTTGCAGCTATGGCATCATCGGCAGCGGCAATTTCCTTACGGAAGATAATATTGGCAGCGCCATCCGGGCCCATAACGGCAATTTCAGCACTTGGCCATGCAAACACCACATCGGCGCCAAGGTGTTTGCTGTTCATGGCGATATATGCTCCGCCATAAGCTTTTCTGACAATCACATTAATCTTGGGAACCGTTGCTTCGGAGAATGCATAAAGAAGCTTGGCGCCATGCCTTATCACGCCGCTGTACTCTTGTCCCGTACCAGGCAGATAACCTGCGGTATCGGTAAATGTAACAATTGGTATATTAAAGGAATCGCAGAATCGAATGAATCTGGCCCCCTTATCAGCTGAATTCACATCCAGAACACCAGCCATCACATTGGGCTGATTGGCAATAATTCCGACTGTCTTTGCGTTGAGCCGGCCAAAGCCCACAACAATATTCTGGGCAAAATGCTTTTGCACTTCAAGGAAGTCGCCATTATCCAGAACACGTTCAATAATATCCTTAATCTCATAAGGTTTATTGGAACTGTCGGGGATTAATTCAAGCAAGCTCTCTTCAATCCTGTTCAGATCGTCATGATTCGATACGACAGGCGGGTCTGTCAGATTATTGTCCGGCAGAAAACTGATCAATCTTCGTATTTCTTTAAGGCAATCCTCTTCGCTGCTGTTTCTGAAATGAGCCACGCCACTTTTTGCGTTATGTACTTCCGCTCCGCCAAGGGTTTCGAAAGTAACATCTTCGCCTGTTACTGACTTGATGACTTGAGGGCCTGTGATAAACATGTAGCTGGTTTTGTCCACCATAAAAACAAAATCTGTTATAGCGGGAGAATACACAGCGCCGCCGGCACATGGTCCCATAATCACCGAAATCTGCGGTATGACTCCTGAAGCCAGTGTATTCCTGAAGAAAATGTCACCATATCCGCTAAGTGCATCGATACCTTCTTCAATTCTTGCTCCACCCGAATCATTAATGCTGATAAATGGGGCTCCCATCTTCATTGCCATGTCCATGACCTTCGTGATTTTACGGGCGTGAGCCTCACCGAGGGATCCTCCGATAACCGTAAAATCCTGGGAAGACACAAACACCGGCCTTCCATCAATGCTTCCGTATCCTGTTACTACACCATCACCGGCTACCTTCTTCTTTTGCATATCAAAATCAATCGCTCTTGTCTCAACAAATGCATCGATTTCTACAAAAGAATTGCTGTCAAACAGTTTTTCAAGTCTTTCTCTGGCTGTCAACTTTCCGGATTCGTGCTGTTTTGCAACCTTGTCAGCTCCGCCCCCGGCTTCAACAATTTCCTTTCGAGCCTGGAGGTCGTTGATCTTTTCCATCGTTCCCATGAGTCTACCACCTCATTATCAAATTTCTACTGCTTTTTATATTACTACAAGATTCTATTACCTGATGCTAATTATTATTAATTATATAATATTCCAAACTTCAATGCAACCTATATATCATGCAAAATATTTAATCAAGCAAGCTTACATATGTATTACCTGTCCTCATATCACGTTCCTATATCATAAAAAAGGCCTTCAACCTGTTTCAGTGAACGCTGAAACCTGTTAAAGGTCTTGCTTTCCATTTGGAGTATAAAACCAGGCTTTCGACCGGTTGTTGGCTTTATAGCTTTAAGCTACTCCCCTTTAATTATTTCCAGTTTACCATTCTATTTAGCCTGCGTCAATAAGCAATCGTTTATACATTTCATTTCCTCAGCTTTTCAATGCATATCAGTATGGGCGGACAATTGATCTGATTGATAAACTCCGTTCTGGAGACTGTAAATTGTTTGCAGTTAATGCCATGCAAAAACTCCAGCACCTGTTCCTTTTCTTCGAATCCGCTGTCTCCGCCGTAATAAATTACAATTGTGATGATTCCGTTTACTGAAATTAGCTTCATTGCACTTTTGATCGCTTCTATGGTTGTACTGCCTTTCGTACCAATGTGATGATCACCGCTCGGAAGATAACCGAGATTAAACATAATAGCCTTGATATTTTCTGCCAAATGCTCAGGAATATGTCTGCTCATATGTTCATGCCCATCGCAGATAAGCGTTACTCTGTTCTCAAGCTTCTCATTACACAGTTTCTCCATAGTTCTGTCCACTGCTGTCTGCTGTATATCAAAGGAATAAACCTTGCCCTCGTCACCCACCAATCCAGCCAAAAAAGCGGTATCATTTCCATTGCCTGCTGTAGCATCAATCACTGTATCTCCCGACTTCACTGCAGAACGGATTATGTCATGGCATTGGTTTAGAGAGTTTTTAATGATACATTTTTCAATTAATCGGTTCATATCAAAAAATTCTCCTGATAATCAGTTATTATCCGGCTAATCCAGCCTTTTTCTTCACTTCTTCAATTTCCTTTTTGCTTAAATATCTCCATTTACCCTCATCCAGTCCGTCGATGGAAAGCGGACCGATTGCGACTCTTTTCAGACGCAGCACCACATGTCCCAGAGCCTCAAACATTTTGCGCACTTGTCTGTTCCGGCCCTCGTGAATAGTGATTTCAATAATGGATCCTTTTTTTGCTGCTTCAATGATTTTCACCTGAGCCGGCGCTGTTGTATAATCTTCAATAGCAATTCCATCCTGAAAGCTTTTTATGTCCTCTTCTTTGAGACTTCCATCAATCATTGCCCGATAAACCTTTTGCATCTCATGCTTCGGATGGGTCAGACGGTTGGCCAGCTCGCCGTCATTGGTGAGCAGCATTAACCCGGAAGTGTCGTAATCCAGCCTTCCGACAGGATAGATTCTTTCTTTCACCGTGTCAATGAGGTCAAGTACTGTTTTTCTGGAAAACTGATCCTTTGCAGTAGAAATATAACCGACCGGTTTGTTAAGCAGAATGTACACCTTGCGCTGGTCCTGCTTGATGATCCGTCCGTCTACCTTGATCACTTCCTTGCCGGTGATTTTTGTTCCTGGAGCTGTAACTACCTGCCCGTCTACCTCTACCCGACCCATAGCGATCATTTCCTCACTTTTGCGTCTGGAGGCAATTCCAGCCTCTGCCATATATTTCTGAAGCCTGATTTCAGACATTGTTTACTTCCTTTCTTTACTGCTTTTCTAAAAATATATCATGTATTGATAAAAAACGCCACAAGCAATACCAATATGAGAGGATTCCTCATATGGGTTTGTCTATGGCGTTTTATTACCAATTACATGAGCAGTTCTTACTATTGGTCCAATACAGATTCTTGTGTCATTTTCTCGTCGTCCTCTGATTTTTTTACTGAGGATTTCCTCTTAAAGCTATCTTCCAGCTTACAAAGCAGTTCAGGGACTAAATCAAGTACTTTATCCACAGTGGAGTTAATGTTTACAGGCAGAAGCTTAATTTGATCATTTCCAACAATCATAAATGCAACAGGGCTTATGCTGACTCCTGCACCACTGCCTCCAGCAAACGGGTATTGTTCGATCTGAGTCCCTTGATCGCTTTCCTTGCTGCCGCCCCGGCTATTCGATTCTTCTGCGTCCACCATGCAGCTGTATTCGCCACCGCCTGCAGCAAAGCCAAAGGCAACCTTTGATATGGGTATTATGACAGTACCATCCGGTGATTGTACCGCGTCACCGACAATGGTATTGACATCCACCATTTCCTTAATACTTTCCATAGCGGTCTTCATCAATCCTTCTATAGGATGCTGTTCAGCCACTAATCTCACCACCAATCGTTTTTTTTGATTTCATTCTGATCCGGTATTTACTGTAGTATATTTTTATCAACACCACTATAATATGGACTAGTCTGGCATGAAATATGCAGTAGGCATCCACGTTAAAAATGCTTTTGTCAAAACGGGGTACAATGGATATCTCATTTCGTATTACTTTCAAATACCGGATGAGATAGGTAGTCAATATGCCGGCCGCAGCCCACAGAAAGCCGCATATTAATCCGGTTTGTGCAGCGTCGCCTGTACCTTGCTTCACTTTAATAAAGAGTTCAACCGGTATATTTTTTTTGTTCAGATATTTTCTTATACTGACGATCATATCACTATGGTCACCAAAATAGGTTTTCGCACTGATGTATTTCCTGTAATAGTCCAAAGGCGTCAACCGCCCTTTATTTTTTTCACCGGTGCGCATTTCTCTGTTTCTCTGCCCTTTAATAAGCTTGAATTTGACCTTATCTTCCTTTGTACTTACAAGTGGTATTTCATACACATACCTGAAGAAGCCATCCAGTGTATAAAAAGACAGTACGATCCACTCATCCTGATCGTTCCGAATATAATCCAGTGAAACTTTTAAATCAATCCAAAAAAGAACAGTATAAAAAACCAGCAAAATAAAAAAAATAACTAAATAAAGCATGATCTACCTCGTACCGAACAAAATGTTAGGATCTGCTTATCAGTTATTTTTTCCATAATTTCTTATTTAATTCCAAAGCATGTGTTTCCACTTTGAGTTGTATTTTTCACTAATAGTTATTAACTCGCCTTAGCTTGATATATTGGAAGAAGCGGCTTCCGAAACAGCATCCTCTGCAGCGGCAGTTTCTGAAAAACTGGCAGCTTGTTCCTCTGACGGCAGCAGAGCATCCATTTCGATAATCGGCAAATCTCTGATCGATTTAAAGCCAAAGCTCCTTAGAAATTCTTCCGTTGTCTCATAGATCATCGGTTTTCCAGGCGTATCCAGTCTCCCGGCTTCCTTGATTAAATTCCGTTCTACCAGTCTGGCTATTGCACTATCGGAATTGACGCCACGGATCGCTTCCACTCTTGCCCGGGTAACAGGCTGGTTATACGCAATAATCGACAAGGTCTCAAATGCAGCTTGAGATAAAGCTTGCTTCTGTCTGGGCTCAACTAGCTTTTGAATGTATTCGGAATGCTCAGGCCTGGTACAAAGCTGATAGCTTCCGTCCAGTTCTCGCAGCAGGATTCCTCTTTTCGAATTCTGAATAGATAAAGACATATTGCTTAAAATCAGGCGTGCCGTCTTCTTGTCCAGCTCCAGTATTTCTGCCAGCTTCTCAAGAGGCTGCGGATCTCCTGCTGCAAAGAGCAGACCTTCTATGATTGCTTCCATTTCTCTGATATCCATCAACAAATGCCTTCCTTACTTTACTTGAGCCACATTGTTCAGTTGCTCGCTCTCGAACTGTTGCAGATTAAATGATGTTTCAGCCTTATGTATATAAATTTCTTCAAATTGTTTCCTTTGCTCCAGCTTCACCTTTTTAAGCTTAGCCAGTTCGAGGATCGCCATAAATCCTGTAATCACATCCACAGGAGATTTGTGTTTCAATGAAAACAAATCAGAAAATTTCACATGGCTTTTTTTAAGCAGTGCTCTAATCACTTCACGCATTTTGCTTCTCAGAGAAACCTTTTCATGTTGAATGATTCTGTTCATACCGCTTACATTAGGATTCATTTTCTTTCTGTTCTTTTCCAGCAGTTCCGTATATATTCTTCGCAGCTCTTCCGGTACCAGCTCAAGGGTTTCTTCTCTTTTGGTAAACTGTATAATCTCAGGAAGCTTATAATATACAAGAGACCAATCTCTTTCACGTTGCTTTAATACACCGGAGAATTCTTTGAATTTTTTGTATTCCAAAAGCTTCATGACAAGCTCTTCTCTTGGATCTGTCTCCTCCTGCTGCTCTTCCTTCCTGGAAGGCAGAAGCATTCTGGATTTGATATGCAGCAGTGTCGCCGCCATGACCAGAAATTCGCTTGCGACTTCGAGATCCAGTTCCTGCATGGCAAAAAGATATTCCATATATTGGTCGGTAACGGCGTTTATGGGAATATCATAGATACTGAACTGATTCTTTTCAATTAAATGAAAAAGCAGATCAAAGGGACCTTCAAAATTTTCAATTTTTATTCTGCAGGCATTCGTTAGTACATTTTCCAAGGCCGAACCCCCAGTATTATCTCCTAAACGTACAAATTCTCAATCTGTCTCTTACCAGTCGATCTTCATTGCCCTTCTTACATCGATCATGGTCTGGGCAGCTGACTCTCTGGCCTTCAAATTACCGTTTTCCACGACTTCCCTGATGAAAGACGGTTTTTTCAGCAAATCCAGCCGCTTGTCATAAATAGGGGTCAGCTTTTCGGCCATCTTTGCAGCAAGATTTTTCTTGCACTGAACACATCCGATCCCGCCGGCTCTGCATAATGACTCAGTTTCCTGCACGCCCTCTTCATTAAATACCTTGTGAAAAGCAAATACAGCACACACTTCGGGATGCCCCGGATCGTCCTTTTTAATGCGGGCAGGATCGGTAATCATGGTCATAACCTTTTTACGTACCGTTTCAGGATCATCCGACAGAGCAATTGTATTATTGTAGCTTTTGCTCATTTTCCGTCCGTCCGTACCCGGAAGCACTTTCGCCTTGGTCAACTTGGCATCCGGTTCCGGAAACACCTCTCCAAACAGATAATTGAAACGTCGGGCGATTTCTCTGGTCAGCTCCACATGCGGGACCTGATCCTCTCCTACGGGGACCGCATTTGCCTTATACATTAATATATCTGCTGCTTGCAGACATGGATAGCCCAGAAAACCATACGTAGTTATATTCTTTTCCTTCAGCTGTGAAAGCTGATCCTTGTAAGTCGGGCATCTGTATAACCAGGAAAGAGGAGTAGACATGGAGAAAAGCAGATGCAGCTCCGCATGCTCCTTTACAGCAGATTGAAGAAATATGGTGCATTTTTCGGGATCAAGTCCGGCGCTGAGCCAGTCAATAACCATAGCATCAATATTCGTTTTAATATCGGTTGTATCTTCATATCCAGTTGTCAGTGCATGCCAGTCTGCTACAAAAAAATAGCAATTATATTCATCCTGAAGCTTGACCCAATTTTCAAGAGCTCCGAAATAATTTCCCAGATGCAATGCGCCTGTCGGCCTCATTCCGCTAAGCATTTTAGCTTTTTCCATCTATGTTCCACTCTCCTGCCAAGTGTTTTAGTCGGTTTTTATCTACTTCATTTTAATGATTGAATCGAACGCTGTCAAGTCTATCGGATTACTGCTGAAGCCAAAAACATAAAAATGTATTCAACTCCCCTTCGTAGAGGCCACAGAATCGTAGAAAGTATTCCCGGTTTCAGAAGCATCAATGCCAGAAATGCCATTCCAATATAATTTTCATACCGCATCAGCTTAAAATACTGCTTTGGCGGCAGTACAGCCGTTAGTATTTTTGAACCGTCTAGCGGAGGTATCGGTATTAAATTGAATACAGCCAGTCCAATATTGATCATGTAAAAAAAACGGCATATGTTAAATAGGATTGACCGAACAGAAAAGTCATTGGCATAAATACCTAAACTGCTGTTGTAGATTTCATTCATTGCAAGACTACTTCCGCTGTTTAGCGCGATTAGTGCCATTGGAAATGAAAAAACAAAAGCAAGCAGAAGATTGGAGGCCGGTCCGGCAAGGCTCACCAGCACCGTTCCCCTCTTGTGATCCTTATAGTAGTTCGGGTTGATGGGAACCGGTTTAGCCCATCCAAACCCAAACCCGCTGTACATTGAAATAACCAGCATCAATGTGCCTAATGGATCCAGATGTTTGAGCGGATTCAGCGTAATCCGTCCCATGTTTTTTGCGGTAGGGTCGCCATTCCTGTATGAAACATAGGCATGAGCCAGTTCATGAAAGCTCAGTGAAACCAGTATAGCCGGTATTGCAAATAAAAATAGCAGTATATTTCCACTCATATTTTTCTCCTTCAGTACATAATTCCATATATAATCTATTCCAGTACAATCAAAACCGCACGGCCATTAATTCCGACGAAGGCGTGAAATATCCTCAGTCCTATGATTCCTGAGAATATTATACCTCAAAAGTATGCATGCGAAAAGTTTTCCATTCACTTTGAAGTTCTACCCATTCCAAACCATTCCTGAACCATGCTGTAGAAAATTTTCAAAAAGGATGCCTTCTGCACATGGCTCGAAGCAACCAGATCTGCACTGCCGACCTCTTCCCCGGAAATCATATAAGTGACTTCTCCGACCTTCTGTCCTGCTTTGACAGGCGCAACTAAGTCTGACTTGATATTTACAATCCTCTCGATCTTCCCCTTTTCCCCTTTCTTCAGTAACAGCTTTACGTCTTCTTTATAAATCACTTTTGTCGTCGGAGGCAATCCCTTTTTCACCTGAACCTCCTGAATCACTTCACCCTTACTGTTCACCTGGTTCGTTTCGAAATTCGCAAAACCATAGTCCAATAATTTGCGGCTTTCTGCAAACCTCGTATTGGAATCCGGCTCACCCAGCACAACCGAAATTAACTGCTGTCCGTTTCTTACAGCCGAAGCAGAAAGGCAATGGCCGGCTGCTTCCGTATATCCTGTTTTTAGACCAACTGTACCGTCATAAAACCGCACCAGTTTATTGGTATTATCCAGATCGATGGGCTTTTTCCCCGGGACATTTTCACGGAATTTTGCCTGCCAGGTTTTTGTATATTCCGTGATTTGCGGAAATTTGCGCAATAACTCCCGTGACATTAATGCAATATCGTATGCAGTGCTATAATGACCTACATCCGTCAAGCCTGAACAGTCTAAAAAATTTGTGTTTTTCATTCCAAGTTCAGCCGCCTTTTCGTTCATCATAGCAACAAAAGCTTCCTCACTGCCTGCCACAGCCTCGGCCAGAGCGACAGTTGCATCATTTGCAGAGCGTATCGATACAGCCTTCAATAATTCCTTGACCGTGAACACCTCTCCTGCCTCAAGCCATACACTGGTACCCTTTGTATCAGCAGAATGATCACTGACGGTAACCTCTGAATCCATAGAAATTCTTCCCGAATCAACTGCTTCCATGATGAGAAGCATGGACATGACTTTTGTAACACTTGCTAGTGGTAGCTTCTCATTGCTATTCTGTTCCTGAAGCACCATTCCGGAGTCGAAATCAATCAATACGGCGCCTTTGGCTCTAAGTCCAGAAATAGTCGTTTTATTCATGATTTTCATCACTGTTGCATCATCATAAGCTGTATTATCTACCGGAGCCGCATAAGCTGCGACCATAAACAAAGAGAAAAATAAAACAGCAATGGAAAGGCAAAGCAAAACTGACTTTTTTAACATATTCAACACTCCTTGCATGCATTCTTCATCCTATACAATTAAAGTTATGCCGCAAAAAGTCAGTATATTCTGTTCACTTGCATCCTATAGGAAAGATTGGTATTTTTCCGATGTATTACTGTCTACATAGGCTAAAATATGCGGTCTTAATATAGGAGCCGATGAAGAGAAGGTATACGCATCCAGAAATATTTCCTTGGCTTCCTTCAGCCTGGCATATGAGGAAGTGTGGAAATCGGCAAGGATCTCTCCCTTTTTAACATAATCTCCGGTCTTTTTATATAGCACTAAACCCGCGCTATAGTCAATGATACTTTCTTTGGTTTCTCTTCCGGCACCTAAATACATAGAGGCCTTTCCGATGCTATCTGTATGGATTGACGACACATATCCTTCAAAAGGCGATTCAATTTTTTCAACAACAGATGCCTGCGCCGTAATCAGATCATCCCATGAAGTAAAGCTCGCACCCTGTCTGACTGCCATTTCTCCAAATTTTTTTAGAGCACTTCCATCCTGTAGCTTTCGTCCCGCCATTCTCCTGCACTGCTCAATCGTACCTATTTCAGCCAATTCCAGCATTCTAGCTGCCAATTCGGTACTTACGTTCATTAAATCTTCCGGTCCCTTGCCTTGAAGCGTATCTACAGCTTCTTGTACTTCCAAAGCATTTCCGATTCTATTTCCCAAAGGGCTATCCATATTTGTTACAATAGCAACTGTTTTTCTGCCCATGTGCTCACCAATGGAAACCATTTCTTCCGCAAGCAGGATCGATTCCTCCAGTGTTTTCATAAATGCACCGCTGCCGGTTTTGACATCAAGTAAAATTTTATCGGCACCGGCCGCAATTTTCTTGCTCATAATGCTGCTGGCAATCAGCGGAATACTGCTGACTGTAGCGGTTACATCCCTAAGTGCATAGAGCTTTTTGTCCGCCGGCGCCAGATTTCCGGTCTGTCCGGCTAATGCAATACCAATTTCTTTCACATTTCTGATAAATTCCTCTGGGTTCAAGGAGGTGCGGAACCCATGGATGGATTCCAGCTTGTCAATGGTACCTCCGGTATGGCCTAAACCTCGGCCGGACATTTTTGCCACAGGTACACCGCACGCTGCTACAATAGGTCCGACAATCATCGTTGTCTTATCTCCAACACCACCGGTACTGTGCTTGTCCACCTTTATCCCAGGTATACCGGATAAGTCCACCTGATCACCCGATACAGCCATTTCTGCCGTTAAATCAGCGGTTTCCCGGGAATTCAACCCCTTTAGATACATTGCCATAAGCAAAGCGGCTGCCTGATAATCAAAAATCTCGCCATCGCAATACCCTTTTACAAAATACCGGATTTCTTCACGTGATAGTTCCAAGCCGTCTCTTTTCTTTTCAATAATATCGACAATCCTCATGATTCCCTCCATGTCACCACATTCTGATAAAAGCTTTGCGCATGAAAGCTTCCTTCTGCGTCAAACACTTCAGAAATGGTCTGTGCAAGATCCGCAAAGGTTTTTCTCGTGCCAAGGTTAACACCCGGTTTCAACCTTTTTCCGTAAACCAGTAAAGGCACATATTCCCTTGAATGATCTGTGCTTTCCGTAGTCGGATCACAGCCGTGATCAGCTGTAATGATCAGGATGTCATTCTCATCAAGTGCAGCAAGCAGCTCCGGTAATCTTTCATCAAACCGGGAAAGGGCTTCGGCATAACCCATTACGTCATTTCTATGCCCAAAATGCATGTCGAAATCAACTAAATTCGTAAATATCAAACCGTCAAACTGCTGTTTCATAAAATGCAGCGTCTGATCAACACCATCCATATTCCCATGTGTGTGCACGGCCTCTGTGATGCCCTGACCTGCAAAAATATCTTCTATCTTGCCCACTGCCTTAACCTCAAGTCCCTTATCCTTTAAGCAATCCAGTACAGTTCTTCCAAGAGGCTTCAGCGAGAAATCCCGTCTTCTGTCTGTACGTGTAAAGCTACCCTCAGTTCCGGTGAAAGGCCTGGCAATCACTCTGCCTACCGCATGCTGACCCTGAAGGATGTTGCGGGCTTTCCTGCACATCTCATACAGCTTTTCGATGGGTATCACCTCTTCATGAGCAGCGATCTGAAAAACGCTATCTGCAGAGGTGTATACAATTGGATATCCTGTCTCAACATGCTGTTGTCCTAACATCTTAATAATTTCAGTACCTGAAGCAGCATAATTTCCCAGAGCTTTTGTGCCTGTTTCGGCTTCAAAGCGGCTTATTAGCTCATCTGGAAAGCCATCAGGGTAAACCGGAAAAGGTTTCTCCAGCGTAATACCGGCAAGCTCCCAGTGACCGGTTGTGGTATCCTTTCCGGCAGAGCGTTCAGTCATTTTTCCAAAGCTGCCTATCGGATGCTCTGCAGCCGCGAATCCTTTTGCTCCATCAATACAGCCCAAACCCAGTTTTTCCATATTGGGCAATGAAAATCCCTCTACAGCCTCAGCTATGTGTCCAAGTGTGTTACTACCTTCATATACATATTTATGTGCATCAGGCAATTCCCCGATCCCTGCACTGTCTAGTACAATCACAATGACTTTTTTCATATTGATTTCTCCTTTGATATTATGATTGTACCATAATATTCTTTATTCAAAACAATAATATACAGAATATTATGCCGGCAAATACATAAAAAAGGCTGCACAATGTGCAGCTATTTTTATGTATTTACAAATAGGTAAACGGTTTCTTTGCATTATGCTCTTGGGTGTGTCTTTTTATAAACTTCCATAATTTTGTTTTTTGCTATTTGGGCATAGATCTGCGTTGACGAAATGTCGGAATGACCCAGCATTTCTTGTATGGATCTCAAATCAGCGCCATTCTCCAGCAGATGTGCCGCAAATGAATGTCTTAATGTATGAGGCGTTATATCCTTGCTGATCTTTGCTTGATTCTTATACTGTTTTATGA
>JAEZLF010000217.1 GCA_023435925.1 Bacillota bacterium | reverse complement strand
AATTCCATTCACCAGCTTATCTACCGCCTCAGGCTGATCCCCGCACAATTTGTAATCCGAAACAATTTTAAACTCTGCCATAATACCTCCAGCTACCTGCCTTACTTCACTGCTATAACATTACGTTACATATTATAGCATAATCCTGACAATGTTCAAACAAATGTTCGAAAAAAGGAGCTCATAATTTTCATTGACACACCTATTTATTCGATGATAATATAATGAATTATATTTCTGGAGGTTGAGCTTATGAAAGTTGCAAAATTTGGAGGAACCTCACTGGCATCTGCCGATCAGATAAAAAAGGTCTGTTCTATTGTAACCTCCGATCCCGAAAGAAGGTTGGTGGTAGTATCTGCACCGGGAAAGCGTTTCAGGGAAGATACAAAGGTAACCGACCTGCTGATAGCCTGTGCAAAGGCCGGATTGGAAAAAGGAACTGCTGAAAGTGAAATGCAGGCAGTCATTGTCCGATATGCAGAAATTGCTGCAGGCCTTGGAATGAATATGGAAATCGTACAAACTATATCTGCCGATCTTACAGACCGTGTAAATGGTGATAAAAGCAACAGCGGCAGATATATGGACAGTTTGAAGGCTGCCGGCGAAGATAACTGCGCAAAACTTGTAGCCGCATATCTGCAAAGCACCGGTGTTGAAGCCAGCTACATAAGCCCTGCAGACGCGGGTCTTCTGCTCAGTGATGAATACGGTAATGCCCAGGTACTTCCACAATCATACGAAAATCTTAGAAGGCTTTCTGAACTGACGGGAATAATAATTTTCCCTGGATTTTTCGGCTACTCCCTGTCAGGGGAAGTGGTGACGCTGCCAAGAGGCGGATCGGATATCACCGGTTCCATTCTGGCTGCTGCAATCGACGCAGATCTCTATGAAAACTTTACGGATGTAGACAATGTTTATGCAGTAAATCCCAACCTGGTCAAATCGCCCAAACCGATCCATGAATTAAGCTACAGGGAAATGCGGGAGCTCTCCTATGCAGGCTTCAGCGTATTCCATGAGGAAGCACTTATCCCTGTATTTAAAAAAGGTGTTCCCGTAAGGATAAAAAACACGAATAATCCGGACGCTCCCGGTACAACCATCGTTAAGGAGCGGCACAATATTACCGATCCTGTTGTTGGCATAGCGAGTGATACCGGCTTCTGCTTTATTTATATCAGCAAATACCTGATGAACCGCGAAGTGGGCTTTGGCCGCAAAATCCTCCAGATACTGGAAGATGAGCATATTTCTTATGAACACATTCCTTCCGGTATTGATGATATGTCCATCATTTTGAAGCAGCATGGGCTGGATGAGAATAAGGAAAAAAGAATTGTGAAGCGCATTAAAGACGAGCTTGATGTGGATCATATCTCTGTGGATAAGGATCTTGCTCTGGTGATGATGGTGGGAGAAGGCATGCGCAACACTCTCGGTATTACAGCCAGAGCGGCTACTTCTCTGGCGAAAGCCGGGATTAATCTCGATATGATCAATCAAGGACCTTCAGAAGTCAGCATGATGTTCGGGATAAAAGCAAATGAGAGTGATAAAGCTGTTCGCGCGTTGTATGAAGAATTCTTTAATCATCCCTGAGCATCTTATCTTCCTCATCTTTGTCACAGCAGGATATCCTGTGCATTTTGCCCAGGATTTTGTCCTTGAATAGTATCCCTGCAGCAAACAATACCAATGCAGCCACAGAGAGTATGATCACCATTGCGTAATTACCTTTCTGTGTGCTGCTTCCAATGTACGAGGATGCGAGAAGAGCAGGGAATCTGCCGATCAATATAATGGCAAAAAACGTCAATGGCTTAATCGGTGTGATCCCAGCAATATAAGTCAGAATATCTTTTGGAATCCCAGGTATTAAAAAGAGCAGGAACATACCGGCCTCGGATTTTTTGCTATTGATCATAAACCCAAACTTCTCCATATATGCCGGAGAAACCAGTAACTTCACTAATGGATACCCTAACAGCCGAGCTGTAAAAAACACCAGCACCGAGCCAGATGTAATTCCGGTCAGCGAATACAGGGTACCCAGCCAGGTCCCATATATATAACCTCCAGCAAACTGGAAGAATTCTCCCGGCAGCACAGCCACAACTACCTGCAGAATCTGTAAACCAATAAATACAAGAATCCCCTTCCAACCGTATGAATTAAGCAATATTCTTAATTCTTCCGGTTTTTTGGCAAGTGCAGTGAATCGGTTTCCAAATCGGATGGTGAGAAAAACCAGTATTCCTATAAAAGCGGCTATCAATAGAGTATAAACCGTCAGCTTACGCTTCTTGCTTTTATCCACCTGTACCTTACACTCATCCTTTTGTATACAGATCTTATCCAAATGATTGTTTCCTTCTCTTTCGATAACATAGGGTAATCTTTCCATTTCCAATGGGGGCAAGCCCCCATACCCCCTCGCTGCGGGCAAAATGAATCCGCCCTACGCTACACTTCGTGCGCCACGCTTAAACGTGGCGTTTGAACAACGTATGGGAACTGTGACGTTGTTCAATTTCCAATGGGGGCAAGCCCCCATACCCTCTCGCTGCGGGCAAAATGAATCCGCCCTGCGCTACACTTCGTGCGCCACGCCTAAACGTGGCGTTTGAACAACGTATGGGGACTGTGACGTTGTTCACCTTATGTTACGATTCATTTCCCAATTTGTCTAAAATGATTACGTTAACTGTGTTTCGTATCAGGGATCATTATTCGCCAAACTGGATGGTCAGCTGCTTATCTTCCGCATCCTCATCCCTGAAATAGCAGCCAACTGCCGGTATGGAGCGTGTTCTGTAATAGTCCGGATTCTTTATACCGGATTCTTCAATCGTCTTGATTCCGCACATAAAGCTGCCCTTCTTTTCTTTAAGAACCTGAACGCCCTGAGAATTGCGCGAAGATTTAGGATTAATATTTGCAGTATTAAAAATAAGCACTTTATTAATACTGCTGTAAGCTACCAGGTCCATATCTGTCTCAAGATATTTTATATGAATCAATGGAGAAATATCCGCATACGCATTTGCCAGCTTCTTCCGATTCGTCTTTGTAGCATAGCTTTCCAGTTCTATTTTTGCACATTTGCCGTTTTCGAAGGAAAACAGCACCCATCCGGAATAATTATCTGTTGCAATGATATACAGAATTTTTTCTCCGTCCTCCAATTGAAGCAGGTTTGTCAAATATTCACCCAGTGAACTGGCCTTACAATCACTGATGTCGTAGATACGAAGCTTGTAAACGGTATGGCGGTTTGAAAACAGCAGCAGTTCCGCCTTGTTGTGGGTCTCAAGCTCCTGTATGATCGCATCGTCATCCTTGAGCTTTTGCTCCGCACTAGCTCTCAGTGAAACCAGAGATATTTTCTTAAGATAATTCTGCTCCGTAAGGAAAAGCTTTAAATTGTAATCTTCAATCATCAGCTCCTCTGTCATCTCTTCAATATGAATATCCTGAATAATCTCCGTTTTTCTCGGCTGAGCATATTTTTTTGATACTTCCGCAAGCTGCTTTGAAATGATCTTTTTAATTCTTCCTTCATTTCCGTAGACATCTTTCAAATCTGCAATTTCCTTTTGCAGCTTATCGACCTCTCCAACCTTGTCCAAAATGTATTCACGGTTCAGATTTCTCAGCTTGATTTCTGCGATGAAATCTGCCTGTATCCGGTCAATATCAAAGCCCTCCATCAGGTTCGGAACAACCTGAGAATCATGTTCGGTTCCGCGTATGATCGCAATCGCTTTATCGATGTCAAGCAATATCTTTCTGAGGCCAAGCAGCAAATGAAGCTTTTCCTCTTTCTTTTCAATATCAAAGAGAGTCTGCCTTTTGATGCATTCGATCCTGAATAGAAGCCATTCTTTCAGGATCGTTCTGATGCCCATTACATGGGGCGTACTGCCTATAAGGACATTAAAGTTGCAGCTAAAGGAATCCTGTAGTGAGGTAAGCTTGAAGAGCTTGTTCATAATAACGTCTGGATCTGCACTCTTTTTGATATCAAGTGCGATTTTTAAACCCTCAAGATCCGTCTCATCTCGAACATCAGTGATATCCTTAATGGTACCCTTTTTGACTAATTCTATGATGGAATCAATAATGGCCTCTGATGTTGTGGTATACGGGATTTCAATGATTTCCAGGCAGCTGTTCTTCTTGTCATATCGGTATTTTGACCGGACTTTAAAAGTGCCTCTACCGGTTTCATATATCTCCCTCATTTCCTGTTCATTGTAAATGAGCTGCCCGCCGGTAGAAAAGTCCGGAGCTTTGATATATTGCATCACATCTACGTTTTCATCAGCCATGTATGCTATTGTTGCATCACATATTTCCTTCAGATTGAAGCTGCAGAGATTGCTTGCCATGCCAACAGCAATACCCTGGTTGGCATTGACCAGCACACTGGGGAATGTAGCTGGAAATAAAGTAGGTTCCTTCATGGTGCCATCATAATTATCAACGAAGTCCACCGCATTCTTGTCAAGGTCACGAAACAGCTCTTCACAAAGCTTCTCCAGCTTGACCTCCGTATAACGGGCAGCTGCAAACTTCATATCCCGTGAATACTGTCTGCCCATATTGCCCTTGGAGTCGACATACGGGTGTAAAAGGGCACCATTACCTCTTGTGAGCCTGACCATTGTTTCATAGATGGCCTGATCACCATGAGGATTCAGCTTCATGGTCTGGCCGACGACATTGGCGGATTTCGTCCTGTTCCCTGTCAAAAGGCCCATTTTATACATGGTATAAAGGAGCTTCCTGTGAGAAGGCTTAAACCCGTCTATCTCCGGTATTGCTCTGGAAACAATGACACTCATCGCATAAGGCATAAAGTTTTGTTCCAGCGTATCAGGTATTTTCTGAGTTACCAAATTCTTGTCCGACATTATAACACCTTTTCCATCCATTATTTTGTGAAACCGGAATTAGTTTTTTATCCGAGCCTTAGGCATCGTTAAAAAACAACTTCCGCTAATCCTATGCGAGAAACTGCACTAACCGCTCCATTTCTCGCATAGGAACCGGAATTAGTTTTTTATCCGAGCCTTAGCTCACATCGATCATTTCCATGTAGCGGGATCCGTTCTCTTCGATATAGTTTTTCCTGCCCTGAAGGTTGTCTCCCAACAGCAAGTCAAACATCAGCTCGGTCTTTTCCATATCGTCCGGCAGGATCTTTATCAGCCTTCTGGTGTCCGGACTCATCGTCGTCAGCCACATCATGTCCGGTTCATTTTCGCCAAGCCCCTTTGAGCGCTGAATGGTATACTTGCCGCCCTCCAGCTTCTCCAGTATTTTCGTTTTTTCCTTGTCCGTGTAGGCAAAATAGGTTTTTCCCTTGCATGTTATTTCAAACAACGGTGATTCTGCGATAAACACCTTGCCTTCCTGGATCAGTGTCGGAACCAGGCGGTATAGCATTGCCAATATCATCGTCCTGATATGAAATCCGTCCACATCAGCATCGGTGCATATGATGATTTTACTCCATTTCAAATTTGCCATATCAAAGGTATTGAGATCCTTGTTATGCCGGGACTTTATTTCAACGCCGCAACCCAGCACCTTCAACAGATCCACAATAATTTCACTCTTAAAAATGCTGTCATACTCCGCCTTCAGGCAATTCAATATTTTGCCCCTCACAGGCATGATAGCCTGAAACTCGGCATCCCTTCCCATCTTGCAGGAACCCAGAGCAGAATCACCCTCCACAATATAAAGCTCTCTTCTGCTCATATCCTTTGTTCTGCAATCGACAAACTTTTTCACTCTGTTGGACATGTCAATTGTGCCGCCCAGCTTCTTTTTAATGTTAATCCTTGTTTTTTCTGCCGTTTCACGGCTTCGCTTATTCACCAGGATCTGGTCAATGATTTTATCACTTTCCAGTTTATTCTCAATGAAATATACTTCCAGCTGCTGCTTCAGAAAATCTGTCATTGCCTCCTGAATAAATTTATTCGTGATGGATTTTTTTGTCTGGTTCTCATAGCTTGTAATGGTCGAAAAGGAGTTGGTAACCAGCACAAGACTGTCCTGTATATCTCCGAAGGTAATCTTGGCTTCATCCTTATTATATTTGCCTCTGTTTTTGATACATTTATCTAATTCGTAGACAAACGCCGCCTTTACAGCTTTGTCAGGAGAGCCGCCATACTCCAGGAAGCTGGAGTTATGGTAATATTCCAGTAGATTCGTCTCATT
>JAEZLF010000078.1 GCA_023435925.1 Bacillota bacterium | reverse complement strand
GCATCTGAGTTTTATCTCAGCAGATACCACCTGATGCACAAATTCAAGCAGCAAACCGGTTACTCCGTACATAGCTACATCCTTCAAAAGCGCTTGTTAAAGGCTGACGCTCTCATCCGATCAGGCAGTCCTGCCGCCCACGCATGTGAACAAAGTGGTTTCAACGATTATTCCAGCTTTATGAGAGCATATAAAAAAATGTTTGGCATTTCGCCCAGAAAAAGAATCAATGCTCAAACCGCATCAGCTGATCCCTCGTAAATATCCACTCCGGCGTGTTGAGTTTTTCTCCAAAATCCATGGTATACCAGGGATTTCCTGCCCCATTGGCCGGATTTTTCAGAATATGTATTTCCTGAGCCGGCATATATCCTTGTGCCAGTATAAACAGCTTCTCACCTGTTACCTTGTTCTCCGCCATGTCTAATACAATCACACAATGACCTGGCGTATTTCCGTACATAAAGACGTCCCCCGGCTGCATTTCTTCGACCGGTATACTCTTCATTTCCTTTGACAGCGACAGTGTTCCGGCATATGCAAACACAACGTCAAGATATTTCCTGAAGCTGCTGTAGTCTTCAGACGTTACGCCCTGCTGCACCCAATGGGCATCATTTCCGCTGACCTTAATCCTGTAGCCCTTTCGCCACTTAGAATATTCCGCATTGAAACCGTTGGTAAAATTAAAATGAATTTGGTCAAAGAGGCTTTTTGAATAAAGGTATTCAGCCCTAAGCCTTATAATAGAGTCTGCGCATTGCTGCAAATCCCTGTTTCCCACATCAATATCAAGAACCGCCTCATGAACCTCAACCGGCTTTGCGTCACCATTAAAATACATGACATTGGATCCATGCGCCTTAACCGGAAGCTTCCTCAGATATTCTCCAAAGGACCCGGTATCAACTGGTATACGCTGAAAGCCATCCGGTATCAGAATTCTTTCTGCAACCGTATTTCCGTTTTCATTGATAAGGTATTGCTTTTCTATCCTCAGAGGCTGCTGTACCGCTCCCTGCTCACTCGTTTCCTGCCGGCCGGATTGCCCGGTGACTTCCCGGTCTGTGGTTTGCAGTGCGGCAGCCTGCTTCACCGGCACATCCGTCTGAGCATTGCCTGCTTCTTCATGATTACCGGCACTACCATCATTCTTTACCGTATTATCCTTCACCATTTCAGCGGATCTAAGTGTCACCAGCACTACTTCGGGTCTGTTGAACAACCGCTGTGGTATGACACTGTTTCCAAGGCCGCGGTTAACCACCATCGCTGTATTCCCATCCCTGTGCACTCCGGCAGTGTACTTTGGAAAGAAACCCTGGCCCGGTGAATACAATCCCCCAATAAAGGGAAGCCTGAACTGCCCGCCATGAGCATGGCCCGTGAAAGCAATATCCACCCCAAAACGGACATAATCGCTGAAAACCTCCGGCCGGTGATGAAGCAGTATCTTAAACCCATCTTCAGGAAGAACCGGTATCATATCCTTTAACTTTTCTTCAATATAAATGAATACATTATATAAATTTCCGGTTGACTGGGGATCGTCGATACCGGTCAAATAAATACTCTGATTACCGATTGTCAACTTTCTTGAGGAATCTCTTAAAACAACAGCACCCGCTTCCCTTATCTTGTTTTCCAGTCCTCCGAACCTGCGGGACCAAAACTCATGATTTCCTGTAACATAATATAATGGAGCAATTTCAACGGCATTTCGTATCATCGACAAAGAAGCTTCTTCGTCATAGTGCCTGCCATCTATAAGATCCCCTGTGAAAACAATGATATCCGGCTCTGCGTTGGCAATGATTCCAGTCAGCCATTTCTGATCCTTGCCAAAGTAGGTACTGTGTAAGTCAGAAAGCTGTAATATTTTAAACCCGTCAAAATTCCCGGGCAGTCTGTCTGAGACAATCTCGTATTTCGTCAAGCTGATCCACTTATTTTGTGCATAAAGGAAACCAGCTAGTAATGCCACCGCCAATATAGTATAAATTAACTTCTTTTTCATGTTCCTCACCCTACTTTAAGAAAACCATTATAGCCATTTTTATCTAATATCCATTTTCATACTTATTGAAACAATTTTATCTCAACTGGGTTCCAGTCACAACAAATATAAAAACAATAAACGGAACTTTTAAAATTTCCAGATTAATTCTCTCTGATAAGGGTATGAATAATTTGATTTCTCGCATAATAAAATGCGTAAATGATATAATAATTAAACTTAAATCATAAAGGAGAATTGTGATGAAAGCATTTATAAACAGAGATGGTTGTATTGGTTGCGGACTTTGTCCCGACACCTGCCCAGAGGTATTCAGAATGGCTGACGACGGACTTGCAGAGGTCTATGTGGATGAAATTCCAGAGGAAGCAGAGGATTCCGCCAAGGATGCAGAAGACGGCTGTCCCGTATCCGTCATTACAGTAGAATAGCATACTCTGCATTACCTTTAAGAAATAATCAGCAATGAAGGACAATCCTCGTATATATAGGTCGCTATAGCCAAAAGTATGCTTTCACTTATTTTTGTGATATATTTATTAATAATATAACGACACTATAAGCGAAAGGAACTATATACGTGAAAAAGGATATACACTTCTACTGGAAATTGTTTCTGTCAACCTTTACATTAAGTGCTTTTACCTTTGGCGGCGGCTATGTTATCGTACCGCTAATGCAGAAAAAGTTTGTGGAAGAGCTGAAATGGATTGAGGAAGATGAAATGCTCGATCTTGTAGCCATCGGGCAATCAGCTCCCGGCCCCATCGCCGTAAATACCTCTATTCTGGTAGGATATCGGATGGCCGGCATTCCGGGGGCATTTCTTACCGTCTTTGGAACCGTATTGCCTCCATTGATCATCATTACCGTCATATCGTATTTCTACATTGCATTCCGGGACAACAAATTCGTTAATGCTTTATTGCTCGGTATGCAAGCCGGAATGGCTGCGGTTATCGTGGATGTTATCATCGGCATGGCATCAAAAATCATTAAAAACAAGCATGTACTGCCCATCATCGTTATGATTGCCGCATTCATTGCCACAGCATTGCTGAATGTGAACATCATCATCATACTTCTAATATGCGGAGGCCTGGGTGCCTACACGACTTACCGGATGAAACACGGGGAAAAGGAGGGCTTGAAGAAATGATTTATCTGCAGCTGTTCTGGAGCTTTTTTCAGGTCGGTTTATTTAGCTTTGGCGGAGGATATGCCGCATTACCGTTAATACAGGAACAGGTACTCGAAGTAAATCAGTGGCTGACGCAAACAGAATTTGTTGATATACTGACTATTTCACAGATGACACCCGGCCCCATCGCCATCAATGCATCTACCTTTGTAGGCACAAAAATAGCCGGAATACCGGGTTCCATCATTGCAACCCTCGGGTGTGTTACCCCTTCGTGCATTATCGTGCTGATTCTAGCTACACTTTACTATAAATATAAAGGTTTAAGTATGGTTCAGGGTATCATTAAAGGACTTCGCCCCGCAGTCGTCGCATTAATAGCGTCTGCAGGCCTGTCCGTTTTAATGACAGCTTTATTTAATAAAGATACGTTTCCGATTCAGGTGTCCGACTTAAACTGGATCGCGGTGGTTCTTTTCAGCGCAAGCCTGTTTCTTTTGAAGAAATTCAAAATGAATCCAATTTATGTGATGTCGATATCAGGTGTTGCCGGAGTTTTGCTTTATGGCATCCTCCTGTAATAAGGTAATTGGGGCTTTTTCCTGGCAGAGTGATCAGCATTTCGCCTCGTTATTTCACTGAAATTTTGCCCTCCGTAAAGGTGACCGGCGTGATCAAGCCACCTGATTGATTGTATAAGCGGGGCGAGCCGCCGCTTCCGCTCGTCATGGTAATTGCCGAGCTGCCTGCCGCACCCGGCTGCACCCTGAACACAACGGTAAACAATGTACCGTCACTTCCCGATATTGCAGAGGTATCCTGACTTTTGACGTACACAACACCCTCTCCGGCCCGACTCAGATCGATATCCTTCTGATCGATATAAGTATCCTTTTTTATGGAACCATTTCTCACGGAAGTCGCCACCACAACTTCAGGATCGTATGTAAGCTTAAAATCAAATCCCCCAAGTTCTGTCAAAAGGTAGGCAAACACCTGAAAATATACCGTGTCTCCTCCGGCAGCGGTAATGTCATAGCCCACAACACCGGTTTTTGCCGGTTCGGGAGCGACATTCCCAGCCCCGTTATTTACGCTGCCATCGTTATTTGTGTTACTGCCTGTGCCGCTTCCTGAAGACACACCTGTCCCGGTAGAAACAGAGCCGCTTCCCGAACCGGTATATCCAATGATATTGCTGCCTCCATCCGGATTTTGATCAGAATTTTGAGCAACTGCTTTGGAATCCGCCTTTTCCTTTGCTTTCAAAAAGCTATACATTGCCATCATCATTTCCGCTCTGGTTGCATGCTCTTTGGGAGTAAATGCATCCATCGGCACCTTTGCAAATTCATCTCTTGAAGCGGCAAGAACATTTGTCACATACCAGCTGGAATCGATTTTCTGTCCGACCGGCTTCAGCTGTTGATTTCTGAGCCTGACCAGTATGATGGATACCTGTTCATTCGTTACCGGATCATTGGGATGAAATCCGCCATCGGGATATCCGGCAAGGAGAGAATTACTGGCGGCCGTTTTTAGTGCTTCATTGTACCAGGCTCCTTTTATTTCATCGTTAAAGCTTTTCATGTTTCCTGTAACCGCCTTCAGATTAAAAGCTCTTACCACAATTGTCACAAATTCCGCTCTGGAAATACTCGCATTAGGTCTGACCTCCAGTACACCGTTTTGAGGTGATCCCTGTATAATTCCTTTCGCAATCAATGTCTCTATTGCAGCCTTTGCCCAATGTCCCTGAATATCATAAAAATCTGCTTTTGCAACCTCACCGTAGCTGGTACTGATAAGACTCATGACGAACAAGATCAATGTGGTGAATGCAATTATTTTTTTCCCGATTGTCCTATACACAGCCTGCTTCATTTTATCTGCCTCCTGCACTAATTAATATCAACCGCCGGCTTCGACACACTTACATTACAGGTTAGTTCCTTTGTCTGCCCTGTCGGGCTGCCGTCCGCGTTACAATACTCCGCACGGATTCTTACTGTTACAGGGGTCGTCGTCAATCCCAATCCGTTGACCTTACCATTGCTGTTAACTGATACTTTTCTGGGATCATCCGATGTAAATGTGAATTTGATATGACCTGAAGCCCCTGACGGCACCAACGCTTCATGGTCTATTTCACCTGAGCCCCACAGGATCACTGACAACGTATCGGCACAGACAGCATCCACTACATAAATCTCATCGTTTCCTATCTCCGTATTACCCGCTAAATTCTTACCGGAAGATTCGGCAGTTACCGTTACCTTCCCGCTGCTCTCACCTTTCACCTCTAAGACAGTGTTATTGGCCGGATCTGTATTTCTCAATATTTTTACTGTCGTACCTGAGCCGGTTATATCAACTCCGCCTTCATCGCGAAGCTTCCAGATACTAATTCTCTTATCCAGTGCGTTGTCCGGTGTAACCGCGGCTGAAATCGTTGCGGTATTGCCAGCCATTATAGCCGCTCCTGTCACAACAACGCCTGTGACCGGCTGACCGACTGAAAGGACCCCTTCAACCGTTCCGGTCAGCAGGATGGTACCGGATGGATCGGTATCGGGCACATGGTATTTTACATCAACAAGTACCACTACATCATGCTCCAGAGCCTTTACACCTTTCGCTGTTCCAGAGGCTTCCACCGTTACAAATTCTGCATCGGCAGGATCCTTAAGCCTCCAGCTGCTGAAGGTCATATAGTCACCGCTCACCTTGTTTTTAATAGCATCCTCATCCGGATGGGGTATCCATTTTCGGGCATAGTTATTTAAATCTCTTGTGATACCAATGGTCATGGGTATCGCATCAACTTCAGCAGTCTCCGCTATTGCATCGACTTTTCCTTCCACTACATATACAACGGATTTTCCGCTGACAGGCGCCCCATACGAATTGTTGCCCGCCGATACAGCTTCAACGTAAGCTTTACCTGCCATGAGTCCGGCTGCTGCTTTCGCGGCATTCAACGGATCCGCTACCGGAGGGGCACTAATACTGATTACACTTCCATCACTGACCGGATTGTTTTTAACGTCCTTTGAACCGGTTATGCTCCAGTGTGCAATGGATTTCTCATATGCGATGTTAGGTGCTGTATCTGGAAGCACCTTCGCTGTAACAATTCCGGCGCTTTCATTCTGACCCGGCATCACGATGATATGTGTGTTGGACATTCCCGAAACCGGTTGAATAACAGAGACACTTTCGGAGGTATTGCAATATTTAATGTCATCCTTTGGATTGAAAGGATCGCTGTAGAAAACACTGGCATCCGTATCTTTAAATGTTTTAACCCCGGGTGTCGTATACTCAATCCGAATTTGAAAAGAATATGGCTTAAGCTGATATACTCTGTCTTTTGGCGCCGTCGTTGCATCCGGGTATTTCCTCACTAAAGAAAGATTGCCGCTCAGTGATCTGGTTATGAGCGTTCTGACTTTATTTACAGGATCCGCGGGATCAGGGTAATTTGCCGTTATGACATACCCCTCAGCCTCAAGCTTCGATACCGCTTCCGGCTCAACAATCGTACCTTCGGGAAGCAATTCACTGAACAAGGCAGATGTAAAGGGAATATCCTCGGCAATCACCTTGCTAATATCAGAGTATACCTGATTCAATTCCGAAGCAGATCCCGCATAATAGTGGTAATTTCCGTTACCCAACTGGGCGGCTCCCGAATTTCTACCAATCGTATTCAATTTGCCAACCAGATCCGATTCTGTTGCAAAGCCTATTACAAATGATTTCATACCGCTGTTCATAAGCCTGCTTCCCATGAGGGAGCAATATTCCAAAGGCTTTTCGGAGCTTTCATCATAGATTCTCCTATTGGTTGAGGTCAGTATATCAGTGCCTGTGTAAAAAGAAGTATCCCGGCTTGAGTTTATGCTGTAGGCTGTCGGCGCTCCATCCGTCAGTGTGATAACATACTTGGCTGCTTGTGTGTTCTTTGAGTTGCTGAGTGTATTGTAGGCTACCCTCATTCCGTCTCCTACATTGGTACCTCCGACAGCAGATAAATTATTGATCGTATTTTTGAGCTTTGCGAGACTACCGCTTTCCTCCATATTGATCAGCTCAGGAGCGCTTTTCACATAGTCACTGAAGGGTACAATACATATTTTACAGTCCCTGCCCACCCATTTCTCAACAAAGCTGACAGCAGCATTTTTCAGCATAGTGATTCTCTGTTCTGATGTTTTGTTGGTGGTTTTACCGCTGATATTCCATTGCATGCTTCCCGAAACGTCCACCACCAGCGCAATCTCCTTGGGCGGATCGTAAACGATGGTATCTCCGGTAATGTTGTAGGTAATCGTCTCCACCTTGCCCACCATAGAAGAGGTAGAACTTACAATCCTCTCCAGTTTGATCATTTCAGCGGGGGTGCCTTCTTCTGTCAAATAGCCATATACAGCAGTCCCTGATGACAAAACCAAAAGCAATGCAAGAAGGAATGCGACCCGTTTCCCCAGCTTTCTTTTCATGAACCTCACCTCCAATTAAGTGTTTTAAGCACTAACCCTGCTGCACTCATTGAGCTTGATACTGTCTATTGTCAGCGTTTCCTTTTCATTTGACAGTGTGACGTAATAATTATAACGATAGATGTATTCTACGCCTTCCACTGATCCGTTCTCCTTTATAACCGGTACTTTGAACGAAACGATATACACTTTATTATTCTTCGTATAGCCTGGATGGGGTATAACCTCCATCTCAGTGAACTCTCCGTCAAGCCTTTCCATATTCATTTGAAGGGGTAGTGAATCGTAAGCGTATCGGATTTTGTAATCCTCTCTGATATCAATGAGTTCGTGAAATTTCTTTTCACTCTCATCACTACTTTGAGATATTTTCCCAATAAAGCGGTTAAACTCTGCCGCACTTTTGTCCCAGGCCGTATACAGCAGCCTCATATTCTCTGTATTGAGACTGTTTTTCAGGCTGCTGAAGAAATCGACGATTAGTTTTCTTTCCTCCTCATATACCTTTCCATCCTCTGCATTTACGTAGCTGTCTCCGTTTTCCGATTTGGAATAGTCAAGATAACTGATTCGTTCCACGAAAGTATTATTGAAAGTCAGCAGCCTGCTTTTGACCCCATAGGTTGTAACTGCCTCTTTTATAGCATCCAGTTTGTAGTTGCCGTCCTCTTTTATCACATGAACATCATATCTGGCCTGTATTTTGATGGTGTCCGTCAATGCAACATCTATCGGCTTGTTATCCGCCTTCTTCCAGCTATTATCCGCTTCATTGCGTATGAAAAGCTTTTCAAAATCCTCCATGCCGATACACTTTGCATATAGATTGACCTTGGTATAATACAGAATACTGTTGCCTGAGCTGCCGGCAAAATCCGCCTGTATTGCAGGAACATTTGTACTTCCTGCGGTTTTGTCCGTATCCACCTCATATTCGATACATACAAGCCCATTGGTTTCAATAAACCTTGGGTAGTGTATGCCTATCTCGCTGTTCCCTTCCGCCATGTTTATGGTATCCTTCGAAATAAAGCTCCGTATCTTTTCCGGTATTTTCCCCGCGACGGCATACGGATAATAGTCCTGCACAGGCTCAGCGTATAAGCTTGAAAAGAAGTCCCGGATCAAGGTTTTGATTCTGGTATCCTCCTCCGCTGTTATGTATGCGTTGTCAACCTCTCCGCCCTCTGCATCCCCGTCCGTTTCCGGAACTGCCGCATCCTTTGCCGGGATAATGCTCAGATCACCCAGAAAAGGCACACTGCATCCTGAAAGGAGACATGAAACAAGTATGGTAATTATGATCACCCGAAAACATTTCTGCATCTCTACACCATCCTCTAAAATATGTTATATAAATCGATCGGATAAGCAGGATCCTGATCCTTAAACTTGTCCAACAACATTTTTCTTCCTGTATCCGGATCCGGATGAGGAAAATGTATGTCAACTCCTGCACCGGAACAATAAACCGCCGCATAGCTTCCATTGTCCAATGCCGCAATATTGGTGTTTCCGCTTGAACCGTATTCCTTTATCCGGGGAACACGAGTCATCACTGTTTTCCCGTCCACGATCCCGGTTTCTGCCGCGGAGCCATTGACATAACCATTGACGCTGCTGTCGTCATATCCTCTGCCTGCCGCGATAATAGCACCATTTACTCTGGAGCCCTCCTTCAATATAACCTTCCCGTTGGTAAACAGAATGCCATTGAATTCCGTACCGTCCAGAACCAGATCCAGCTCGGGATTTGTGTTCACAATCAGGAAGCTCTGACCTGCAGCCCATGGATAAGCAGCAATGTCATTAAAGAGGAAGCCGGCATAGCTCAGATTGACCTTCCCATCGTTTACTCCGTCTGAAGTATCATAAACACTAAGTATATAGGGATTTGACGGAGTGTTTAGCAATAGATTGGAAATCGCGTCTTCCAGTTTGTTAAAGACGTCCTTCGATTGATGCAGGACTGCTGCTGTTCCGCTTTTTACATTCGCACCCTTCACATTCCTGTCCACAAAAACGCTGGTCTCATAGAGTAATTTGGGTTTTAAAATGTCGTTGAGAATGAGTGGTATTTTGGTGCAATATGAGCCATTCCATGCATAGCTTTCCTGCCCGGTGTAGCTGACATCCACATAGGGATTCCAATAATTGCTCCAGTCGGCAAGTGCATCAGGCGGCTCAA
>JAEZLF010000053.1 GCA_023435925.1 Bacillota bacterium | reverse complement strand
TCCCATTTCAAGGGTATGATCATATGCCGCCAAAGTATCGATAATGGCCTGCTTGCTCGGAGACAAGCCCCGGACAGTATGGAGAAGAGTAACGATCTGCAGACTCTTTACACCGATGCCTGCCGGTAGCATACACTTGATCGCAGCACTGTATGTACAAAAATATCTCTTCTTCATCCAAATCGCCAGCTTCATCAGCATTTCTGTCAATACAGGCTTCTTATCGATGATTTTTATTATGCTTTTCAGATTCCTTTGACCCGCATCATTCGCAAACCCGAGAACATAGCCCTCCTTCGGAGTGTTTCCACCGCCGAAGGGTACAATGACCCTCATCCCCGGTTCAAGGGTATCGATCATGCTCTCCGGTACAAGGTAATGATACTCTCTGTCAAATTCGCGGGTTGTACCATTTATCACAACAACTGCGATTTTATCCATTTAAGTTCCTTTCAATATCAATGCCATCTATTTTATTATATCATGATTTATCATGATATAATTGGCCATGTGTGTTTCGGCTTTAGCCGAAAATTTCGCACGGCCATAAATTCCGCCGGAGGCGTATAATAACCTCAACAACGGAGCCACTGAGGTTATTATACAGCATCTTTCTTCTTTTGTCCGCTTTCTCGACACTCCCTTCCCGGAAAAAACCTGTCCCAAAAAATCCTGTCCGAATCGCAAAAATCCCAGAGGCTTAGGCCCCACGGGATTTTCGTGATCTGAGAGCTTGGTCAATTCACTTAGAAGGTATCTATCAGACTGCGGATGGTCAATTGTCTCTGAAAATCTTCCAAGGATAGTTTCCTTGATACTTTTTCCTTTCGGACTTCAACAAACCTGGCTTCTCCGGCGGATAAATCAAAGAAATTATCACTGAATATGGCATCCGCCTCCTTTAGTCCCAACTCAGTAAATTTCGCGTATGCTGCGGATACCACCTTTATAATAAACCGGTCACCCTCTTCTGTTACCTCCGCAGTAATTTCGGGATTGATGAAGCTGAAGTGCTTTGCTCTAACAAACAGCACCGTACCGCTGCTTACAACCTCATTCTCAACAATGAGAGAATATTCCAGGTAACGGCTTCTCAAAAGCGATTTTGAGCTTAGTTCCCCTTCAAAGCTGATATTTTCAAATTCCTGTGATGATAACGGAGCAATTTGAATTTGCTTCTCAGCGTTTTTGATAAGACTTGATTTTGCATCCCTCAAAGACCATGTCAATTTACCGGATACCGTATGAAGGCTTTCGTTTGAAGCATGAATCGATACGCTCGTACCTTCTTCACATGCCGACACCAGTACGGGGGCAAAAAAGCGCTTCGCCATATAGTGCAAAGCCTTCCACCTTCCATAGTAGTCTACGCTGGCCCAGGATGCAACCGGCCAGCAATCGTTGAGCTGCCAGTATATGGCGCCCATGCATCTGCCCCTGTTCCTGCGCCAGTGCTCTACACCATACCTCAGCCCTTCCGCCTGAATTAGCTGGGAAACATATAATAACGACTCGAAGTCCTTCGGATATTTATAGTGGTCACTGATATAATAAAGTATCTTTTCATTACCGGAACTACATTTCTGATGGGATTCCATTACCGGCGAAAAAATGTTTCTGTCTTCAGGCAGCGTAAAGGTCTCTACGGTCTTCAGGCAGGGAAAGGACTGTATTCCGAATTCCGACATATACCTTGGAATGATTTTTCTGTAATCGGTAAATGGATTTCTGCCATGCCATACACCCCAGTAGTGCATATCCCCCATGCTTTCGTCATTAGGTTTAAAAAAGCTCCCGCCGGAAGAAGGAGATGCCGGCCAGTAAAATGTTTCCGGGTCGGATTCCTTAAATATTTCAGGCAGAATATATTCGTAAAGCTTAATATAGTCTGCCTTCAGCTTGGGTGGCTGATTCTCCGTCCAGCCCCAGCTGACCCATCCTTCCTCCTGTTCGTTGTTTCCGCACCACAACCCCAGAGAAGCATGATGCCGCAGCCGCTTCACATTATCAATCACCTCATGTATGACGGTATCTTTGAACTCTTCCGTCAGCTCATAGATCCCGCAGGCAAACATCAGATCCTGCCAGACGATCAGCCCGTATTCGTCACACAAATCATAAAAGTGATCTTCCGGATAATAACCTCCGCCCCATACCCGTATCGAGTTAAAGTTTGCTTCGATACAGCTTTTGATCAAAGCTTCTGTTTTTTCTCTATTCAAACGGGCTAAAATATTATCCTCCGGTATATAATCCGCACCCATGGAGAAAAAGGCAATACCGTTGATTTCAAACTGGAAGGATTCCCCCCATTGATCCTGTTCCCTTTTTACCTGCAAAGTGCGAAGTCCGATTCTTAAGCTTTTCTCATCTATCTCACAATGGCCTGCCAGCAAGACAGCCGTAACGGTATAAAGCGGTTGTTCTCCAAGATTATTGGGCCACCAGAGCTGAGGATGGTCAATTTCAATGAGAATATGCTTTTCCGTTTCGTCCATGGTTATTTTTTTGCTCAAGCTCGTGCCTTCCGGTGTGTTGACCGTTATAAGCATTTCATATTCTGCTGAGCTCCATTTTTTGATTCTTGTTCGGACATCCAGTTCAACCTTATCTTTTGTATGTTTTTGTACAATATAAACATCCTCGATCCTTCCATGGTTATATCCCCTGATAGTAATACTCCTCCACACCCCCATGTCAGGAAGCTTCGGACCCCAGTCCCATCCGAACATATAATGAGCCTTTCTTAGGTGTGAAATACCTTCTACTGCATCAGTCGCATTCACCAATGGCTTTTCCTTTTGTTTTTTTAGAACATATTCCACAGGAGAGTAAAACACGATTCTGATATTGTTAGCTCCAGGCCTCAGGTATTTCTTGATATTGACTTCATAGGTTCTGTGCATATTGTTGGCGCTTAATACCTGACAATCATTAATGTATAACGTGGCCAGCGTGTCAATTCCTTCACACAAAAGATCAATCACATCATATTCCAGCTTATCCTCATGAATCTCGAACTCACGGCGGTATTCAAAATCATATTTGGAAATTTCCAGTATTTCATATTCATTTTCTCTATAAAAGGGGTCCTCCAATTGGTTTGATTGGATCAGATCATTATAAACAGAGCCTGGAACTGTTGCATCCTGCCAATTTGCTTCATCCGTTCTTTTCATCGACCACTTACCGGCCAAATTCAGTAAAAGCATCCAATAACCTCCCTGTTTCCGTTTTTAAATGGGGATTTTCTTCTGTAATGTAGTATGTCCCCTTACCTTGCACTAGCAAAATCAGGATTTGATGTCTTGCTTGAGATAACATCATCATTGTGCTATTTTATCACTATGAAATAATTTACGCGAGAGTATTATAAGTCTAGTAAAAATCTATCAGGAGTCACATAATGATCCGGACATTCGGGCAACCCTGGGAATCGAGCCTGTCAAATCATCGAACCATGTGACAACGCCTTGTTATAGAATGGAAGGTAACGTATAATAGGAGCAGGACACAAACGAATGTTGAGGTAAACATGAAGGTTCTTGGAATCGTAGCTGAATACAATCCGTTTCATAATGGACATCTGTACCATGTCCAAACCGCCAGGGCCCTAACCGGTGCCGAATGCATCGTAGCTGTCATGAGCGGCAACTTCACACAGCGCGGAGAACCGGCCATTGTTGACAAATGGGCCAGAACTGAAATGGCACTGTTTAATGGTGTGGATCTTGTCATTGAGCTGCCTTGTGTGTACGCCATGTCCAGTGCCGAATTTTTCGCTTTTGGTGCAGTCAGGCTGCTGGACAGTCTCGGGGCCGTCGATACAATGTGCTTTGGCAGTGAAGCCGGCAGTCTGGAAGAACTGGACCAAATCGCTTCCATACTCTCAGACGAGCCTGCAGATTACAAGGCCGCTCTGAAATCAGCACTATCCGATGGCAAATCCTTTCCTGCCGCTCGTCAGGAGGCCCTGTCCGCTTATCTTAAAATACGGCATGGACAGGATATCCTTTCCGGCTTGCTGGAGAATCCCAATAACATCCTGGGCATAGAGTATCTCAAAGCACTCCGGCGTCTGAACAGTAGAATAATACCCGTCACGGTCAAAAGATTCGGAAATGAATATCATTCCTCCGAATTAACCGGTGAAATCAGCAGTGCAACCTCCATTAGAAGAACAATAGCCCAAAACAACTGGAGTGAAGCCGAAAAACAGCTTAAGTCAGCATTACCACATCATTCTCTGGCCATTCTTAACCGTGAGTTCTCCCTTGGGAAAGGGCCTGTTTTTTCAGAGAGTTTCTCCCTGCTCTTGCTGTCGCTTCTGAGAAGTATGTCTGTGGATGAAATAAGAACTCTACCCGATATGGAGGACGGTCTGGAAAACAGATTTAAGCTCGCTGCAGAAACTGCCGGCTCCTACGAAGAGCTTCTAAAATCCATATGTACCAAGCGCTATACAAGCACCAGAATACAAAGAAGCTTGTTCTGCCTGATAACCGGATTGAGAGCGAACAGCTTCAACAGCTTCCATCAAGACAGCGGTCCATCCTATATCCGTATACTTGGCTTCAATCAGACCGGCAGGCAGCTGCTGGCTTCGATCAAAGACAGCACCACACTTCCTGTCATAACCAAATCTGCGGATTTCAAAAATTCAGATATCCCTAATGTAACGTCCATGCTCGGCCTTGAGGCTGCCGCAACCGATCAGTATGTGCTAGGCTTCGGAAATCCCGCTTGCAGGAAATCAGGCAGTGAATTTACTCATAATGTTATCTACCAGACTTCAGAATAATACATTTATTCTTTTTCAAGTGACACAGAAGGAATTTTTCAAAATGTATAGAAATATGTATATATTAGAATAATTTGGAGGTGTTTTATGAAATATTTGGAAAATGCAGTTAAGTTCTCTATTAAGAACTGGATGCTTATTATTCCACTTTTTATTTTGACAGCAATCGCTTCACTTTTGGGAGGCGCTGCAAAATTTGCAGGCTTAGGCGCAATTACAGCAGCATTCGCGAGTCTGGACGACCTTTCGAACCCTGGAGTCATGATGTCCGTTCTGCCCGGAATTCTATCATCCGTGGCAATCGGCAGCGGTATTTGGGCGTTTCTGATTAACTTTATCACTTGGCCGGTTACTTATGGTCTGGTAAACAAAAGCATGGATACCGGCAACGCAAGCCTAAATGACATCGGGTCCTCCATCAGCCTGAACTTTGTAAAGTATGTCATGTATTTTGTTGGAAACCTGGTAGTCAGTCTGGTAATCGGTATTGCCGTATTTCTCCTCATTCTTATACTCGGACTGCTGGTAACTCTCCTCAAAGGCGTAGGAGTGGCAATTATGGTAATCGTCGCTCTGGCCCTCGTAGTAGCCGGTATTGTCTTCTATGTATTGATCAGCATGTGGTTCTCCGCAATGGTTGTTGACGGACTTGATGTAGTAGGGGCATTTAAAAAATCTGTTGAAGTTGTGAAGGGCAGTTTCTGGACAGTACTTGGAATAACGCTTCTGATCGCTATAGCAGCAGGTATCGCCGGTTTCATTCTTGGATTGCTCCGTGGTATTCCGCTGCTTGGACCAATCATTTACAGTGCTGTTCCAACAGCTCAGTTCTTTGTAAGTGCTGTGTTCCTGCTTACTCTCTACCGTGAAAGAACCGGAAGAACCAATGCGATCTGATATCTATACTGTTATTGATAATAGCATACTATGTAACTATGAAGAGACTGAGAGATCAGTCTCTTTCTATTGCCTGTTTTACTCCCGGTAAGAATCTGATCCGCTGCCTTGAATATACTCATCTTGTATGATAAAATACACAAAAAGTAAAAAGGTCGTGAAATGATGCAAAAAAGTGTATTTGATGTACTGAAAGAACGAGGCTTCATCGCCCAGCTTACTCATGAAGAAGAGATAAAAGAGCTTCTCGCAAATCAGAAGGTGACTTTTTACATAGGCTTTGATCCAACTGCAGATAGCCTCCATGTGGGACATTTCCTTCAGATGATGGTAATGGCACATATGCAGAGAGCGGGTCATAAGCCTATTGCCTTGCTTGGCGGCGGAACAACAATGGTTGGCGATCCTTCCGGCAGGTCAGACATGAGAAAAATGATGACCCAGGAAACCATCCAGCACAACGCAGACAACTTTAAAAAGCAGCTTTCAAAGTTCATTGATTTTTCGGACGGTAAGGCTTTGATGGTAAATAATGCGGACTGGCTTCTGAAACTCAACTATGTTGACTTTCTCAGGGATATCGGCGTACATTTCTCCGTAAACAGAATGCTCACCGCTGAGTGCTTTAAAAGCAGATTGGAAAAAGGCCTTACCTTCATCGAGTTTAACTATATGCTGATGCAGGGCTACGACTATCTTGTACTAAATCAGAAATATGGCTGTAACCTCGAGCTGGGCGGAGATGATCAATGGTCCAATATTCTTGCAGGTATCGATCTCGTCAGACGTGTCGAAAGAAAAGAAGCATATGGAATGACCTTCACGCTTCTGACAACAAGTGAAGGAAAGAAAATGGGCAAAACAGAAAAAGGCGCTCTCTGGCTTGATGCGGAAAAAACCTCTCCTTTTGATTTCTATCAGTATTGGAGAAATATTGAGGATTCGGACGTTATCAAGTGCTTGAAGTTATTAACCTTCCTTTCGATGGAAGAGATCAATAAAATGGCCGAACTGAAAAATGAACAGCTCAATGAAGCAAAAAAGGTTCTGGCATATGAAGTAACAAAGCTGGTCCATGGCGAAGATGAAGCGGGAAAAGCCAGACAGTTGGCCGAAGCACTCTTTGGAGTCGGTGGAAATACGAGTAATATGCCTTCCACGGAAGTATCCGCTTCCGACTTATCCAACGGCCTTAATATTTTAGACCTTCTTCTGAAAACCGGCCTTGTTCCGTCAAAAGGCGAAGCTCGCAGGCTGGTTCAGCAAGGCGGTGTCTATATTGGCGAAGTTCCGGTTTCTTCCATCGATTTCATGATTACAGAAGAGCAGTTTGATGGCGGAGAGTTAATTATTAAAAAGGGTAAAAAGACCTATCACAAAATTCTTCTGAAGTGATAACAGCATCTGTCGTAATACGCGACTGATCCATTACATTTTAAAAGCTCACAGGATTAATTCTGTGAGCTTTTTGTTCAGCATTTTTGTCTCATATCTCCATGATAATCGGTAAAATCATCGGTTTGCGTTTCGTCCTTTCAAAGAGATATTCCCGAAGATCATCCTTAATAAGACCTTTTTTGGCCGCCCAGTCGTTTTTGTTTCTGCCTTCACACTTAATAAGGGTCTTTTTAATAACCTCTCGGGCATTATCCATTAGGTCTTCTGCTTCTCTCATATATACAAATCCTCGTGAAATGATGTCCGGCCCTGCAATGACCTGCCCCGATTCCTTCTCCGTTGTGATTACCACAACGATCAGACCGTCCTGCGACAAAAGCTTCCTGTCCCGCAATACAATACTTCCCACATCTCCGACACCGAGGCCGTCAACAAGAACTCTGCCGGATGTGACAGTACCGTTGATCTTTGCAGAATCAGAGGTAAGCTCAAGAACCTTCCCGGTCTCCATCATGAATATGTTTTCCATCGGCATTCCAAGGCCGTGGGCAAGATTTGCATGCTGCTTGAGATGCCTGTATTCACCGTGCACCGGCATAAAAAACTTCGGCTTAACAATGCTGTGTATCAGCTTCAACTCCTCCTGGCAGGCATGTCCCGACACATGAACATCTGCAAGGGATTCGTAAACAACATCCGCACCTTTTTTGAAAAGCTCGTTGATTACTTTGATGATTGGCTTTTCATTTCCCGGAATAGGAGATGCTGAGATAATGATCAGGTCCCCCGGCTCAATTTCTACCTTCCTGTGCTCTGATGCCGCCATTCTTGACAATGCCGCCATCGGTTCACCCTGACTTCCGGTTGTAATAATAACAATCTTATCCGACGGGTACCGGCCGATCTGATCAATATCAATGATTACGCCCTCTTCCGCTGTCAAATACCCAAGCTCCGTTGCAACTTTCACAACATTCACCATACTTCGGCCTACCACCGCTACTTTTCTGCCGAATTTAACAGAAGCATTAATCACCTGCTGAATTCTATGAACATTGGACGCAAAGCTGGCAACGATGATCCTGTTTTTCGCATTGATAAAAATCTCTTCAAAGGTATCTCCCACAGTCCTTTCGGACATGGTATAACCTTGCCGCTCAACATTCGTGCTGTCGCACATCAATAACAGAACACCCTTGCTGCCCAGTTCTGCCAGCCTGGCCAAATCCATCGGCTTGCCTTCAATAGGAGTATAGTCAATTTTAAAGTCCGAGGTATGAATCACTACCCCGATCGGTGTATGCAACGCAAGAGCAACAGCATCTGCGATGCTGTGAGTTGACCGGATGAATTCAATTTTAAATATTCCCAGCTGAATCGTCTCTCCGGGCTCCACATTTTCCATTTTTGTCACAGACATCAGTCCGTGCTCTTCAAGCTTTAATGCTAAAAGGCCAAGCGTAAGTCTGGTTCCATAAACCGGAACATTAATCTCCTTTAAAACGTATGGTAATGCCCCGATATGGTCCTCATGCCCATGCGTAAGCACAATCCCTCTAATTTTTTCTTTGTTTTTCGACAGATATGATACATCCGGAATGACAAGGTCAATGCCAAGCATATCATCTTCCGGAAATGCCAGACCACAGTCCACTACAACAATATCTTCTCCGTATTCAAATGCAGTTATATTTTTGCCTATTTCCTGCAAACCGCCCAGCGGTATAATTTTTAATTTCTTTTTACTCTTTGCCACAAATAAATCCTCCAAAACGATCATGTAAATATAAAGTTATTTTCTTCGAATCAACACTGATTATGTATCGACCTGTCCACACCTATCAAAAGGTGACGTTTCTCATCTGCGGTATATCAGATGCGTCACCTGTCTGTTATCACTTATTATAACACTTTCTAAATGGTTTGCAAAATAAATATTGGTTAAAGTTGCAATTTAAGAGGTTTTCAGCCAGTCCTGACAAAACCTTTGCCGGCCTTTCTGCGAGTAAACACTCGCTAAAACAGGTAGACAAAATATAAAAAATATAGGACCATCTGCTTATTGACATGGTCTTATAGCACTAGTATAATATATTTATTCGTTCGTAGAGATAAATCGAACGGCTCTCTTTTGTTTAACCCGGATAAAAAAGATTTATGAATGTGATCATACAGAGTCTCCGACGGAGGCTCTGTATTTTCCTTTTCAGGCTTTTTTTCTCATCAGGCTTTTCTCCATCTTCTTCATGCTTTGATAGGTCTTCGCCAGTCACTTTGGAATATTCGGTCGCCTGTTTTCAAAGAAACTCATCATCCTGTGTTACATTACCATAAAAAGTACCGGCAGAAAGTCATATTCTAAGCACACACAGTCATATATATTTACAGTTGATCTTGAAAAGACAACCAGTGTTTTTATCACATACAGGGGGACAAAATGAAGGATCTGATACTGTTAATATACCTGATGACTTCTTTATACGCTTCCGGTTTGGATGCATCTGAACCGGTATTTACACAAAAAATAGCCCAGGAGATTCAGATAAATGGAATTGAAGCCACAGTTAACCGACTGGAATCAGATTTACCCGCCTTACTCGCCGAAGCAGGAGTTGAACTGCCTGCTTCACTGGACGAAGCAGAAACCGAACTGCCTCCTGACCTGGCTGGTACAGTAAATAGCGCAACTTCCGGAGCGGCGATCAATGAACCTGCTAAAATTGATTATCAAAAAGAACTGAAAGCTATGGGTTATTATAAGGATGAAACAAGCGACTCCAGGCTGAATCTCAGAAATGCCGTACTAAGGTTCCAAAGCAGCTGCAACCTAACAGTAGACGGTTTATGGGGAAATCAGTCCAATCGGGCTCTCGCATCCATCTTAGGCGGGGACAATGTAAAATGGGAAGATATCATTGAGACTAGTCCCTCTGAAGGAAAATGGCTGGCCATTAATAAATCTCGAAGGATCCTTACTCTTTATGAAGACAAACAGGTACTGAAAAAATATCCTGTTGCTATCGGTAATCCTCCTTCTCTAACACCTGATGGTAAATACACCATTGTCAGCAAAGTCATTAATCCGGCCTGGGGCGGAGGTGGCTATGCTAAACCGGTCAAAGGCGGCATTCCCGAAAATCCGCTGGGCTACCGATGGCTTGGTTTGTCCTATAAAAGCGGCAGTGATCTAGGTGTGCATGGTAACAACAGTCCCTACTCCATCGGAAAAAACATATCCCATGGCTGCATTCGGATGATAAACTCCGACGTGGAACAGCTCTTTGAAATTGTACCGCGTTCCGCTCCTGTCTGGATTGGCACAGACTCACAATTGAGAGCATGGGGCCTGGCGCAGAATTCATACTAAATGTCGGTATGTAAACCTTTAAGAATGCTTTGAACGAACGCACAAAAAAGCCTCAGAAGATTAATTCTTCCAAGGCTTTTTCCTGGCTGCGGGAGAAGGATTTGAACCCTCACAGACTGATCCAGAGTCAGTTGTGCTACCATTACACAATCCCGCAACGCGGTCAACATCGGTTATTATAGCACAAGCTTCAGGTAGAATGCAATAGCTTTTCAAGAAAACTTTTTTGGCGCATCATGTGTTGTATTTTTTACCCTTTGCTTTGCCAAAAACCTCGAATACAAAACGGCTGTAGTGTCCGTCTTAATACAACCGGTCAATACAGCCGTCTTTTATAACGCCTCGGTTCAAAATGAAATTTTTCGTTTGTAGAAAAATTTCATAACCTCAGCGGCGTTTCAACGAGGCGGGAGATATGCTCGCCGCCTGAAAACCAAATCGGTACCCGCCACTTATAGA
>JAEZLF010000045.1 GCA_023435925.1 Bacillota bacterium | reverse complement strand
CAGATCGAAAATTTTCCGGATTAAAAAGCTCTTGTACTTCGTATAATAGAACATCATCATCAACACCTCCTTCCATTTCCAATGGGGGCAAGCCCCCATACCCCCTCGCTACGGGTAAAATGAATTTGCCCTACGCTACACTTCGTGCGCCACGCTTAAACGTGGCGTTGAACAACGTCGGGCTGGTCGATGACTTCGTCATCTGCTCGCCCATGCATCCTGGCTGGTCGATGACTTCGTCATCTGCTCGCCCATGCATCCTGATTGGGAGTCTGTGACGTTGTTCACTTTTTGATGATTGCGGACTATTCAATGAGCGCTTGCGCGAATTGTGCGCCAAAACGCGGGCGCTTTAGCGCCTTCCTTACGCGTTTTGTGTGTATCGCGCCGCGAGCATTTAATAAAAAAGCTGGAATATCTAGAGCTAAGCCTATCCCAGCAGTATTTCAAGCTTTCTTTTCCATTTGTCTATTTGAATGGGTTTTCATCCTTGTATAGCATTCCCGCAGGCTGGTTGAATGCAACATCATCTACTCCGAGCATCTTCATCGCAGCAAACAGCACTTTGCCGGAACGCTTGAAGGCAACTCCTCCATGGTGCGGATATCTCTTTGCAATGAGAACATGCCTGTAGAATCTCGCCATTTCACTGATTGCAAATACTCCTATGCCTCCGAAGGATTTAGGGTCGAGGTCTATAATCTCGCCCTCTGCCACATAGCTTCTCAAAACTGCCTCAGCAGTGCTTTGAAGCCTAAAGAAGGTTATTTCTCCGGGGCGGATAGCTCCTTCAAGGGTACCTCTTGTAATATCGGGTTCCTTGTCGGGCTCCAGAAGCCTGTGCATGATAAGCTGATACTTCAACGAGAAGTCCTTCATCATACAGCTGGGCGTATTACCGCAGTGGAAGCCCATGAACAGGTCGTTCAGCTTGTAGCCGCCGAGCCTATCCTTATTGCTTTCATACATGTCCTTTGGAACGGTATTGTTGATGTCGAGCAAAGTCGCAGGCATTTTCGTTGCACAAGTGATGATATATTCGCTGAGCGCGCCGTAAATGTCCGTCTCACATGCAATGGGAATACCTTTTGCAGCGAATCTGGAGTTGACGTAGCAGGGTACAAAACCAAACTGGGTCTGGAATGCAGGCCAGCATTTATTCGCAAAAACTGCATATTCGCAAGCACCCATGTTATTTTCCATCCAGTCCTTCAGCGTCAGCTCGTACTGAGCCAGTCTCGGCAGTATTCCCGGATATCCGTTGCCGCGGCCAAGCTCATCTTCCATTTCTTTTACGATTGCCGGGATTCGGGGATCATCTGCGTGCTTGTTGAATGCTTCAAATAGATCGAGCTCAGAGTTTTCCATAATTTCGACGCCAAGGTTGTAAAGCGGCCTGATCGGCGCATTACATGCCAGGAAGTCCTGAGGCCTTGGTCCGAAGGAGAATATCTTCAATTTGGAGAGTCCGATTAATATCCTGGCAATATTCTCGAAGTCCGCGATCATCTCTGCTGTTTCGTCTGCCGTTCCTACAGGGTATTCGGGTATGTAGGGCTTTAAATTTCTTAATCCGATACTGTAAGAAGCGTTGAGCATGCCGCAGTATGCGTCGCCCCTGCCGCCGATGAGGCTGTCCTCATTTTCCTCCGCTGCAGCGACAAACATGGAAGGCCCTGCAAATTTCTGAGCTAAAAGTGTCTCTGGACCTTCCGGGCCAAAGTTGCCCAGATAGACGACCAAGGCATTGACACCGGCTGCCTTCACTTCGGAAAGAGCCTTCATAGCGTCCTTCTCATTTTCGACGGTAGTCTGTACCTCGAAAATTTCTATCTTCTCTGCTTTGCAGGCGGCAACTACGGCTTTCCTTCTGGCCTCGCTGAGCTCTATCGGAAAGCAGTCCCTGCTCACTGCCACTATTCCAAGCTTTACCTCCGGGATATTATTCATAGGAGAACCCCCTTTATATAGTTTTACATAGAAATTATACCATTGGAAACTTGTATGCACAAGTACTGCGAGAAATGTGTTTCTCATTCTCACAGTTACCGATGAAAAGGGCATGAAACAAGCATTGTATGCAACAGTTTAATTCAGCATCCATTTGACTGCTTTTTCAATATATTCATTCCAGAATTTCCAATCATGATTGCCGGGGCTTTCGAGATAAGTGTGCTCTACACCCTCTGAAACCAAATATTGATGAAATCTTCTGTTCTCATTCAGAAGAAAATCTTCTGTCCCGCAGGCCATATATATTTCAGGGATCTTTTGTCCCTTCTCCTTCATTCCGGCAACAAGGCCCTCGGGATCCCTGTCGCTGCCAAGCAGCTTGTTCACGTCTCCGAAAACCCTTGAATAATAATTGTAATCTTGAATCGGATCCTTGTAATCGGTCGGTATTCCCGCAATGTTATAGGTTATCAGTGCTGAAGAAAGTGCAATAATCCGGCTGAAATTACCGGAATATTTCAGTCCGTTCCTCAATGCTCCGAAACCACCCATCGAAAGCCCTCCGATTGCTGTATCTTCTTTTCGTCCTGTCAGCGGAAACATCCTGTGTGTGAATTCAACCAGCTCATTTCCGACGTATTCCCCGTAAAGCGCTCCCATGTCCGTATCATCAAGGTAGAAAAAATTGTCTCCCGAGGGCATGAATACTGCAATATTGTGTTGCA
This sequence comes from Bacillota bacterium, assembly GCA_023435925.1. Taxonomy (GTDB): domain Bacteria; phylum Bacillota; class Clostridia; order Acetivibrionales; family DTU013; genus JAEZLF01. The sequence goes on along the minus strand of JAEZLF010000045.1, from coordinate 33,634 downwards.
TTGACAGTTCCCTTATGCAGCTTCCCGTTACCCAGTCGGTATAGTTGCCCGAGTAGCCGTGCAAAAGATAAAGGGCTTTCATAGGTCCCTTCGGCGCCGCCTCCTGTCCGGGTATCTCTATTGTATCCATCGGTATCAGCGCATTGAAGGTCGTTGCTCTCTTTAGTGCCTTCGAAAAAAAATCCACCTGTAATAATGCCATTTTATCAGCCGCCTTTTATCGCATTTTTACTCATTATAACACTTCGGTTCAAAGAAAATTTTTCGTTTGTAGAAAAATTTTCATACCTCAGCAGTGTTTCAATGAGGCGGGCTGGTCGCAAACTACGTTTGCTGCTCGCCCATGCATCCTGGGAGATATGCTCACCGCCTGCAAACCAAAACTGTACCCGCCACCAAGACTTTTTCATGAACGTAGTGAATGAAAAGAGTCAGGAAGTGGAGGACATCTTAGCCTCATTATATATCATCCAGTTCATAACTGAATACCTATACATCCGGAAATTTCTCGATAATTTTATCAGCTGTTTGGATCGGCCGGTTGAATCACAAATACACAAATGGCTCTCCCGCGTCGAGAAAGGACACCGGTATGTCTTTTACCAGCGGCTTCAGCCACTCGGCCATGTATTTCATTCCCCATTCCTCAGTGCGTTCGTGTCCGAGAACAATAATAGCCTTATTAAAACCCATCATCTGCGCGTCATTCACATACGCACAAAGCGTCCACTCAGTGATTTCTCCGCACACGATGGTGTCAAGCTCCTTTTCTCTCATCAGCTCCATTGGCATCTGTTCGCTGCCAAGACCCAAGCTGCCGCCTCCCACCAGAATACCTACCCTCTTGCATTTCATATCAGGCTTTCCTATGATTTGCACGACGTCCATGGAAAATTTCCTTTTGAAAAATTCCGCCAGCTTTTCCAGTGTAGTCTCTTCAATTTCATAGCAATGCATATACTGCTGATCCTTCATCAAGAACTCTCCCCAGCCTATTTCCTTCAGTAAACCTTCGTAGATCCTGTCGGTATCGGCCATATGCATATGGTCATGGTAGCGCCAAATGATCATCCCGTTATCTTCAATCAGTTTTTTCTTCGCAGCGTAAATCGGGTCACCCTCAAGCCAGTCAATATGGTCCGGGCCGTTGAAATAAGTCGGCTCGTGAGTGATGATCATATTGGCCCCCAGGTCGATCGCTTTGAGAATAACATCTACCGTCGCCATGAATGTGGTAGCTATACCGGTGACCTCCATATCACCGCTGCCGCCCACAATAATGTCGCAGGTTTTGTCCAGCCTGAAATCTCCGCAGGAGTCTGTAAGAATCATATCAATTACTTGTTGTGCTTTCATCTGTTACCTCCTTTTTAATTCCCAATGGGGGTAAGCCCCCATACCCCCCAATAATAGGTTCATCCTTTGACTGCACCCATGACGACACCTTTTATAAGATATTTTTGAAGAAGCGGATATACGATTAAAATGGGCAGCATGCCTAAGACGGCCATCGCCATGCGAATTCCGGTGCTTGGCAGCTCCAGTGCCCTACCGCCCAGCATCCTGCTTGCCTCGCTGGATTTGAGGAACTGTATATTGTTCATAAGGCGGATCAGCAGGTTCTGTATGCCGTAAAACTGCGGCTTATTGATGTAATACAGCGCGTTGATCCAGTCGTTCCAATAAGCCAGTCCTGTAAAGAGTCCCACTGTAGCGACGACGGGGATCGACATCGGCAGCATTATCCTGAAAAACGTCCGCAGCTCACTGGCGCCATCAATCTGCGCTGATTCGATCAATGCGGCAGGAACATTATTGCTGTAGTAGTTCCTTACAAGCAAAACGTTGAAGGCATTCATCAGGTACGTGGGTATGATAAGCGCGGCATATGTGTTGTTAATGGAAAACACTCTGGTCCACATGACATAGGACGGCACTATGCCACCACTGAACAACAGCGTGAAAAAAGCGACAAACGCAAGTTGGTTGCGGTATTTAAAGTCCTTCCTCGCCATCGGGTAAGCCAGCATAGTCGTAATGAGAAGGCTTACCGACGTGCCCACTGCCGTAACGAAGATAGAAACGGCATACGCCCTCAAAATAATAAAAGAGTTGCTGATCATATAAATATATGCATCGAAACTAAGTTTTTCCGGCAGAAAGCTGTATCCGTTCCTTATCAACGTCGTTTCATCCGTAAATGAAGTAATAAATATCAATATGAACGGTAAAAAGGCAAATACCGTTATAAAGAAAAGTAAAATAACAGAAAATTTTTTAAATGCTTTCTCACCATTTAGCTGCTTCATTCTATCCCCTTCCCTAAAACAATGCATTCTCTGAGTTGAATTTCTTCACAATGGCATTCGCTGTCATAACAAGCAAAAAGCCTACTATTGACTGGAAAAGGCCGGCCGCGGACGACATGCCCATATCGTTATGCTGCATCAGGGCACGGTACACGTAAGTGTCTATCGTCTGCGTCGTGCTGTACAAAGGCCCGGAATTCATAGGTACCTGATAAAACAAACCGAAATCCGAGTTAAATATCCTCCCTATCGCAATTAAAACCATAATGATGATGGTTGGTTTGAGCAAAGGCACCGTAATGCTGAAAATCTGTCTCAATTTGCCTGCGCCATCGATTTTTGCGGATTCGTATATTCCTTTATCGATGCCTGCTATGAACGCTATATATACGATCGACCCATAGCCCGCAGTTTTCCATAGCTGCACAATGGTCAGTATGAACGGCCAGCGTGAAGCTTCCGAATACCAGTTGACCTCGGCCAGCCCAAGCGGTTTAAGTATTGAAAGATTTATAAACCCGTTGTCTGCATTCAAAAAGGCGTAAACGATGTACGATACAATAACCATTGATATTAGATTGGGCAATATTAGCCCGGCCTGATAAACCTTTGAGCAAAACATACCCGTCAGTTCAGACATCAGTACGGCTAAAAATATGGAGCAGACAACACCAAGAGCAATGAATGCCAGATTGTACAGCAATGTATTCCTTGTCATTACAAACGCATCAGCTGTTTTAAAAAGGAACTCGAAGTTCTTGAATCCGATCCAATTGCTTCCAAATAATCCTTTGACGTAATCAAATTCCTTAAACGCAATGAACGTTCCAAGCATGGGTATATAATTGTTTATCAGCATATAGACAAGGCCGGGGATTGCAAGAAGCATCAGCGGCAGCGTGTTGCCGGGCTTACCCTTCTTTTTCCTCGCTGTTTTCATGAACCACATCCCCCTAAAAACAAATATAATAAATATATAATATAGCATAAAATGGAGTATGTAAAAGCTACAAACTCCATTTTACACAATTATCGACCAGCTTCCGGCTTACTTCTGTTCGGAAAGCCACTTGTCAAGCTGCTCCTGCTTCTTCTGGATTATGGTCTGCGCTCCCGCGTCATCCAAAGCCTTGAGGAACTTGGGCAAGGTAGTTTCGGGATCCAAAGCTCCGCATGCCAGTACAGGTAAATACTGATCCTTGACACTGTTGATTGCACTGAGCTCTGTTTTTACATCCTTCGGGTCAAATATGAACCCGAAATAGGGCGACCTCTTTGTACTTTTATTCTCACTCAGCTTGAACGCGATATCATCCCAATTCATACCCTCTGCTTGGTATTGCAGTGATTCGGAGCCCATCAGTCCCGAACAGAGTGCCGCTGTGTAACCAACCGTATCCGCAGTCTTTCCATCAGGGTATTTGACATGATGCTCATCCACCTTTACATAATCCTCGCCTTCAACGCCCCACAGAATTGTATTCAATACGTCGACATCAGAGTATACAAGGTTGAGAAGCTTCATTGCCGCTTCCGGGATATCCGTCGTACTGGCTATCATCCAGACTACACCATTAACCGCACTTGTATCGAAGTAAAAAGGAGCAATGCGCTTCATCTCAATATTCTTATTTGACACTGCGCTTAGCTGCTTGCCCGCTTCGTTTCCGCTGTAACCGCCGAGGCAGGAAAATGCTCGACCTGATGATGCCATTTCCAGGTAATTCGTTGTTGTTGTTGCCACATCCTTCTGCATGTACCCTTTCTGGTACCAGTCCCTCATCATTTTTACACCATTTTTGAACAAATCGGTTTCATAGAGGTTGACTACTTTCCCACTGTCTCCCAGAACCACGCCGACTCCGGAAGGGTCTGTCAGCTGGTCGACTTCGCCAAGACACCTTAACAGCCACACAAGATTTGTATCGCTGGGGTTAACGTTGATAGGAGCGAAAGGAACGACATCCGGAAATTTCACCTTTACCGCATCAAAAATTCGGGGCAGATCCTCAACAGATTTGATATCGTCTGCGGTAAATCCAGTCTCCGCCAGCATATCCGCATTATATACAAACGACAGCGGGAGCGCCATTCCTTTATTGACGGGAACCGCATAAATTTTCCCGTTCATTGTAGTGGCCTTATATATGTCCTTTCCAAAATCCTTATCCAGAATAGCGGTCATTTCCTTCCCGTATTGAGTGATTAAATCGTCCAGAGGGTACGCCTGATTCTTGGAAACATAGGAAGGAAACTCTCCCAAACTGGGCAGGAATACATCCAGCTGCTCTCCACTCGCAAGAGCCAGATTTACCTTTTGAACAAAGTCTACAGGTCCGTAAGGTCTCAGGTCAACCTCGATATTTGCCTTTTCCTTTGTAAGCTTGCTTACCGCAGCATTTATGCGGCTCATGTCATCAGGAACCTTATTGAATGTAATGTACGCCATAACTACCTTTTGAGTTTCCTCTGCGGCAGCTGTACCTGCTTCGCCTGCGTCCGTGCCGGTATTTTCGGAAACAGTCGTATCAGCGCCGCCTGCTGTGCTGTCTGGAGCTTTTCCGCCGCATCCCGCCAGAAGACTGCCCATCAGTATAACCCCCAGGAGTAGGGCCAAAATACTTTTGAACTTTTTCAATTTTACTCCTCCTTTACACACTATTTTATTCATGTAGAACTACCTCCATTATAAGGCAGCGTGGAAGACGTTTTCTTTCAATAAAACGAAGGGTTTTTTAGAAAAGCAGACATGTAGCTAAGCCTTGTGTATTTTCCTGTACTCAAAAGGGGTCATCCCGGTGATCTTTTTAAAGACTGTTGAGAAGTAGGAGAAATTATCAAAGCCTGTCTGGACTGCAACGTCGCTGATACTGGTATTGCTCTCCAGCAGCAGTTCCTTTGCCAGGCCAATCCTGCATTCATTGACATAATCCTTTATGTAAAACCCTGCTTCAGCCTTGAATATTCTGGCAAGGTAATCAGGCGTTAAAAAAACACTTGCAGCGACATCCTCACGCCGGATATCCTCTCTAAAGTTGTTTTGTATATACCTTTTGGCCTTCTCTACGACGCTTTCAGACTGCTGAATTTCTCGTATGTAATCGATCGTTTTTTCGGTTATGAAGGTCGCCCATTTCATTATGTCAAATATGCTGTTTTCAGACTTTTTAAATAATTTCTGGGAGTCCGGATCCGAAAAAAGTATATGGGCCTGGATTTCATTCCTGTATAATACGGAATAGACGACTTGTATAAAATCCTGATGGATCGTGTGCAGCGTGAAGCCGTCAAGCTTGTTTTCCTTCGAAAGCCCTTCCAGTTCCTTTTTCAGGCAGTTCGCAATTTTCAGCTTGTCGCCTTCCGTAAACAGCCTGTTAAATAAACCGGTGTCGAGAGTATATTTTACCTTCGTATCGACCGCTGGCTTTTCGCCCTGTAAAAAGACGCTCCCCTTTAGAGCAATATTGCTTTGATCCATTTCCTCCAACTCTTCACGCGTTTTTGCAAGAGAGTCGATAGTGACCTTTCCGCTGATATAACAGGTGACTTTGCAATTCAGATGCTCCTCGCACAGCTTGACCAGCGTACGGCACTTTTCTTTTATGTCAGCTACTTCGGCGTCTTTAGGGATTATCGCAATAATATAAAAATTATCATCTCGCATATAACTGAAAATCGTATGGGAAACGGGTTCGCCATAAATAACTTCGCTTGTCAGATTTCTGAAGGCATAGCTAAAAACACTATCGTCCCATGACGTATCGTCCATTTCCGATCGGTTGATCCCCGCCAGCACAAGGCTGAAGCCGCATGAAGTATCCAGAGTAAGATGTCTCTTTTTCTTCTCTCCTTCGATCATGCTGATTTGCGGAAAAATATTGTAGAACAGAATGTCCCTCCAAAAGGCCTGCTCAATCAAAACCCTGTTATCCAACCAGTATCTGCTGTACCGGCTATATTCCTGCAAACGGTTCTCAATATTGATTTTTTCCACAGCCTTAGCAATTGCAGCTTCCACCTTGTTGCTGCTAAATGGCTTTGTCAGATAAGCTATGGCATCGTATGCTATAGCCGTGGAGGCAAATTCAAAATTTTCATGGCAGGTAAGGAAAATAAACTGGCTCTTAAATTGGTTTTCCCTCACCCACTTGATAAGATCCAGCCCGGAACCTTTGGGCATCTCAATATCACAAATGATGATATCCGGCGTGTTTGCTTCAATCATCGCCTTGGCATTTGAAATGTTACAGGCCATATCAACCGAATAAACGCCGTATGCTTTCCAGTCGACAGAATCCCGCAGTACATGGAGGACAGGCGGATCGTCATCCACGAGAAGGCTGCGCATTACTTTTCCCCCCTATCAAACGGAACAAATATTTCAACCCTGGCACCGGATGGCTCACAATTGCTGACTTTCAACAGGCTTTCCCTTTTATACAAAAGATTCAAGGTCATTTTAATATTTTCGATACCTATCCTCAATCCACTTTCGTTTTCATTACCGCCCGAGTGGTTGATTGCCTCTATCACATCATCGGGGAATCCTTCTCCGTTATCTTCGATTACAATATGTACGAAGGTCTCACCCTCTATAAGGCACTCTTCGGTCATTATAAAGATTGAAAGCATTTTCCCAATGGTTAATGCATGTTTAAACGAATTCTCTACAAAAGTCTGAACGAGGAACTGCGGCAGCCGGCATTCCTCTGTCCCCGGCCCAAGCTCGATCATATGAAAAATGTTTCCGGGGAACTTGATTTCCTGCATGCGGATATAATTCCTGACATGCTCGACCTCTTCGCTTAACGGAACTTTGGACAAGCCGCCTCTGAATATATATCTCAAATGCTTTGACAAAAAATCGATGAGCTTTCGGATCTCCTCATTCCTGTTTTGATAAGTAAGGCTGGAAATAGTTGTTATTGCGTTTAAAAAGAAATGCGGTCTTATTTGCATCTGCAAATATTTCAGCTCAGCCTTCTGACGTTGGATTTTTTCTTCATAAGTATCTATTTTTAGAGCTTTGATTTCCTTTACCATGGATGAAAAGGACTCATTGAGCTTGGTGAATTCCGTAGGTGCCTTATTCCGAGGGATGTTGTAATCCCAATTCCCCTTTTCCACTTCCTTGGTTGCGACTACCAATGCCTGAACAGGTTTGATAATTTCACGGAACAGATATAATATAATAATCGGAACAATGAACACAGAAAGGATCCCCATTACAATAATCGCCCATTGAATCAACTCCAGCCCGAAAAAAACGCTTTTGCTCTCAATGATACTGGAAAACTTTCCACCAATATCGGGAAATTCTTCGGAGATGATAAAATATTTACTCCTATAATTCTTCACGATATCTTGCTCATTGGGAATTGCTTCGACTTCCGATAGAAACGAAGAAGCGTCGGAAAGAGAAATTACTCCTCCGTAGCCGTCCGTTAATGCATACTGTGCGTCTTTGAAGGGATCGCTTTTTATGAAAGACAACAGCGGGTCGGCTTTTATGATGACCCCTATCAGGAAATCATACGCTTTAAAGCATTTTACAATGTAATTCCCGCGGCCAATTTTGATTATTTTCCATCGTTCTGATACCATTCCGCTTTGAAAAAAGCTTCTTGTATTGATGAAATACTCCAGTTCCATTTTCTCGTTCGATACAATCCTGTTGCTGAATTGAACGAGAAACAGTTCCTCATCCGGCATCATAACAAATAGTCCATCTTCGGTATTATTATTCAGCACCTTGGCAGATAGCGCGTCCCTGATCTGCACAGCTGAGAAGACTCTGTCGGGTTCGCTTTTATTGCGGTAATCAGTAATGCTATCCAGGTATTTTGCCGATATTTCATTAAGATCCTTTGAGGCGCCGTTGAGATTACTCCGGATGCTATTCATATAAATAGCAATTTGACTTTGTGAGGCGTTTACCATATTGGCCGTAACGACATTTAATGAGTAAATATTGCTTAAAATCAGGACAGTCAGCAGTATAGCCACTATGAAAGTTAGGCTTATGGTTATCTTGTATACCAACGAATCTTTGAAACGTTTTGTCCTGTACATAGAATCTCCTAAAATAACCATGTGCTAAATTTCATTATATTTCCTGAAAAAGGATATGTCAACTGATTGTTATATTCTGTTATAAGGCGCAAACTATCGTGTCATGTTTCAATGAAGTATCTCACCCTGAACTCGCGACGACTTGTTTTATACCTTTTTTATGTCATGCCCTTGATACTTTTTGATGCATTTACCATTTGATAAAAGGCCATACCGGCTTGCTGCAAAGGTTTTTAAAGCTTTTAATATTGACACAATGCACAAATTATGTTAGCGTTTAATATAATTATTTAATTATTGATTCATTTGGAGTTTATATGAGCACACTGAAGGATGTAGCCGAAAAATGCGGCGTAACAGTAACAACCGTATCGAGAATGCTAAACGGCCGCGGATATGTCAGTGAAAAAACGAAAAAGAAGATAAGGCAGGCCATGAAGGAATTGAACTACCAGCCGAATGCTTTTGCGCGGGCTCTTTCTTTGCAAAAAAGCAGCTTTATCGGTTTGATCGTTCCCTCCGCCAGCAATATGTTTTTCTGCAAAGTGATCGATTCCGTAGAGCGGTATGTCTCACTGAACGGGTATAAACTGCTGCTCTGCAATTCAAATCTTGAGCCGAAAAAGGAAATTGAATACTTTGACATGCTGAACGCCAATAAAGTGGCCGGTGTTATTTTGGCAAGCCGTACGCAGGATATCGATAAAAACATTGCGATAGACGCTCCTGTTATCTCGATTGACCGCGTTATATCGCCGCGCATTCCCTCCATTTGCTCAGATAACTATCAGGGAGGGGTTCTGGCCGCAGAGCATCTGATTGCCAGCGGATGCAAAAAACTGGTGCATATCAGTGGAAGCACCAACCTCAATATGGATGGCAATAAGCGTTATTACGGCTTTAAAGAGGTATGTGAAAAAAAAGGTGTTCCGCACTTTGTTGTAGATGCTACGGAAGACCAGTTCGTTTCAATGCATTACGAAACGATCATAAACGTGCTTTTGGATAAGTATCCGGATGTTGATGGAATTTTCACATCAAACGACATCATTGCAGCGCAGGTTATTACGATATGTAACAAACGGGGCATAAAAATACCCGATCAGATAAAAATTGTCGGGTATGATGATATTGATCTTTGTAAGCTCTGCAGTCCATCGATCACAACGATACACCAATCAGTGGATGAGATATGCCAATATGCCGTTGAAAGTATTATTTTCAAGGCCGAAAATAAAACCATGCCCTCAAGCATAACCTTCCCTGTCAGGCTGATCAAAAGAGAAACTACTTGATTGCTCCTTGTACGACCCCCTTTACAATCTGCTTCTGGCAGAAGACAAATGCTATCAGCACCGGCAGTATAGTCAATATAATACCTGCCATGAGCGGCGCGTAGTCAACGCTGTAAGACTGGAAGAAGCTATACGTGGACAGAGGTAAGGTACGTTGCGCCGGGGAAAGCAGCACGAGGCTTGGAAGCAGATAGTCATTCCATATCCATAAAATATCGAGAATCAACACCGTCACAACAACCGGCGTCAGTAACGGAAATACTACCCTGAAGAACGACTGCAGCTTATTGCCGCCGTCAATCAGCACCGCTTCCTCCATTTCCAGCGGAATATTCTTAATAAAGCCGTGAAATATGAATACGGCAAAATTCTGTCCGAAACCCAGGTACATGAATATCAGTATCCACTTATTGTTCAGAAGATTCATATTGCCGTAAATGCTTACAAGCGGTATCATCACAGCCTGGAAAGGAACAATCATCGAAGCGACCATTGTTGCGAATATTATTTTATTCGACCTCCATTTATTTCTCACAAGAAAATGGGCGGCCATCGAAGCGGTTAAAATGATCAACGCAACACTGATCAGTGATATGACCAGACTGTTCGTAAAACCGTTAAGAAACTTCATTTTATTAAAAGCATCCACGTAGTTCTCAAAGCTTATTTTTTCAGGTAGCGAAAAAGGGCTGCTGACAAATTGCTGCGTCGTTTTAAATGAATTGATTACCATCAGATAAAAAGGTATCATAAACAAGATCAGCAATAAGTAAATGAAAAAATTCCTTATCCATACCTTAACTGTGTTTCCTCTCATGCCTCCACCTCGAATTTTTTAGTTAGTAGGACCTGCGAAACCGTCACGATTGCCACGACAACGAATAATACGATTGCCTCCGCCTGCCCTGTGGCATATTGGTTTGCCTGGAACGCCTTTTGATATATATGCATTGACGCCAGACGGGTTGAGCCGTAAGGAGCGCCATTTGTAAGCGCAAGGTTGAGGTCGTATGCCATAAAGCCTCTCGAGATCGTGATAAAGAAACAAATAATAAACGAGGGAATCATGGAAGGAACCGTTACATATAAAAGCCTTTTTAAACCAACGGCTCCATCAATCTCTGCAGCCTCCAGAACGTCCTTCGGTATTCCTACGAAGCCGGCGATATAGATCATCATCAGGTATCCGGCATATTGCCAGACAGTTACAATGATCATTGCCACAATCGCCCTGTCCGGATGAGTCAGGAATGAAGTCATCAGTGGTTTGAACTCAAGAGTGTTTCCTATCTGCGTAACAACATTGGCAAAAATAAACTTCCATATATAGCCCAGTACAATACCGCCAATCAAATTGGGAGTAAAAAATCCTCCTCGCAGAAAATTCTGAGCTTTGACATTACCTGTAAGCAGATAAGCTAAAATAAAAGCCAATAGATTACAGAAAATTGTAGAATAAAATACGTAGCCCAATGTTTTAACAAACTGGCCTAAGAACTCTTTGTCACTGAAGACAGCAACGAAGTTAGTAAGGCCCACAAAATCCTTTGTCCCCTGTATCGGATTGTAGTTGGTAAATGTCAGAAAAACACCGTATAAAAATGGAATTAGCAACACACAGGTGAATGTCAGGAGCGTGGGCCCCATAAATATAATGAATGTTCCTATATTGAGTGCTTTTTTCTTAACTTTCATCATATCTCTCCTATGATTTGAGCGGATTGTAGAGCGGACGGAGGTTATATACAATAGTATACCACCGTCCGCCCATTACCAAATCATGAATTACTTTACGTTTTTCCAGTAGTCGTTTATTCCCTGAGCCAATTCCTGCCTGTCTATCGCTTTTGAAATGTACTTGAGCATCAAGTTTCCCGTCTGAGTCCAAGCGTCGCCGGAAATGTACGAGAAGCATCCCAGGTTGATGGTTTTTCCTTCTCTGGAGTAATCCGCAATGGATGAAGTCATTGAGTTATACTTTATATCTGTTCTGACATTTTTATAAGGCATAAAGAAACCGGCGTCTAAGAAAAACTGCTGGCCAACCGGATCGGTAAGCATCCAGCCCAATGCGTCCAGAGCCGCCTGTGTTTGTTCCGGAGTATTTTGTGATTTATCAATGGACTGGAATTTCGGCAATACCATTACGACCTCCGTATTACCGTAATCAGCAGGATTGTTACTCCAGGGTACAGGAATGAAACCATAATCCTGGTCTACATTTTCCAATGTGACCATCGAAGTCCATGCCCAATCGCCCATAAAGAAGGTAGCCGCCTTTCCTTCACCAAAGGCCTGAATGTCTTTATTAAAGTCGCCTACCAGAGGGTCTGCCTTATTATAGTTATGCGCTGCCAATAAGTCCATAGTATCCATATAGCCCTGGAATATCGGGTTGTCTTCAATCTTTGCCGTTCCAGCCTTCAATTGGTCAATGAAGCCTGTTCCGTCGGTGGTCTTAGGACCTTGTACTGCGTAGCTCAATGTGAGGTAATGGCCTCCCAGTGACCAGTTCGCTCCATGGAGCATGGTAGCGGGTATTCCGGCGGCTTCGATTTTCTCAAGGAAAGCTTTTAAAGCATCCCTCGTATTGATTGTCTTCGGATCGAACGCTCCGCCATAAACCTGATCGACAACTCTTTTATTGTACAGTAATCCGTAGCCCTGCACGCTCCAGGGAGCTCCGAGGATCTTTCCGTCGAATGTCCCGCCCTCGATTGCACCGTCACTGGCTTGAGCGAGCCATGGAGCATTTTCCATTGTCATTTCCACTAATCTGTCCTTATACTCTATGACGTTAGCAGGGTCAACATTCATAAATGTCGGTCCGTTGCCTGATGCAAAAAGTGACTGCAGCTTCTCCTGCTGTCCTTCTCCGACACCTGTGGGTATCAATTCGATGGTTACATTCGGAAAAAGCTCGTTGTATTTGACGAACATTTCTTCAAACATTGTGTTAACTTCAGCCGAGGTGTTGAAGTATGTAAGTTTAACGGGCTTTGCTTCGTCTGCCGGGGCTGTGCTTTCCGGAGCCTGGGTTTTTTCAGTGTCTGCAGCGGCAGCTGTACTCTGGTTGTTGTTGTTCGCTGCGGGAGCACCGCATGCTGTCAGTAACATACTAACCACAACAACTACTAAAACCATTTTTAACAATACGCGTTTCATAAGTTAACCTCCCTAATATATTTATAGATTTGTACCACTATTTATCAGAAAAAATATGTGGCATAATTTGATATTACTTGAATTTTAATATGATGTCAACCATTTGACATATTTTTTTGGCATCCTATTATTGGATTGTAGTGCCATGCTGTTTATTGATAAGCAATTCACAATGTCAATCGTCTGACAAAATACTGATGATTTCTCCGTTCTCGTCAGTAGCATCAATACGAAAGCTATAGCTCATTAAATTAGCTTCCAACGTTGCTTTGCATCCGTTATTCTCCCAGCATAGTTTTAGAATTTCCGGCTCCGTATCGTAAATCGTCAGCCTGGCCTGAAAACCAAAGGCAGGGTAAACATTCCTGAACTTCAACAGAGACAACTGCCTCAGGACAATACCCCTTTTAAGTCCTTCCTTCACCCATTCCAGCGTCAGATTTGTCCGGTTGATCTCCTTATGCCCTCCGGGGCCTGCCTTTTCAACCGCATTATGATCATTTCTGCCCGCAAACAGATCGAGGTACCACACCTGAGGCATCCCGGGCATAAATATCTGGATAGCCCTGGCAAGAAGCAGTTTTCTGTCATCCTCTCCCAGAGCGCTGTAATAGGTGGCATTCACCTGATAGTATATATTCCTGCTGCCATGCAGATCCTTCACATAGCCACCTCGGTCTACAACCGTTTTAATCAGGCTTTCAATTTGCTCATCCGGTATAAGCCCCTTCAAATCCAGCAGCGGGATACCGTCATGGCAGCCAAGCATATTCACGGTTCTGATTCCTTTTTCTCTTATATCGGATATCCATTTGATCAAATATTCATTTCTGTTCCGTTCGAACGCATCGATAATCAAGCCGGGCAAAAAGAAGTCATATATTATGTATCCTTGTTTCGACAGCTTCTCATGTATTTTTTCCTCATATTTCGAATGGATTTCGGGCAGCAGAGTCAGTCCATATTTGTCGGCCAGCGATTTTATACGGTCTATCAGTTCCCAGGTTCCTGGTTCATTCAGAAAGTTTCTGGCTCCGGGCTCTTTCGGGGCATATGCAAACGCATCAAGCCGTACGATTTCAGCTCCGTATTGTGAAAGCTTTTTAAGCGTTTCGTCATAATATTCCCAAACAAGCGGCGATTTTATATTCAGATCCATTTGCCCCAGATATTTACGTCTGGATTCGAGCATATCGACAACGTTTGCAGCGTAACGAGAAAATCGGCCGAATTCGATCTCTGCCGGCTTCTTGCCGTCAAGCAAAGCTTTGTTGACTATCCCGGCCAGCTTTTCGGCAGAAGAAAACTGAATTTCCATTGCCCCCATCAGATCCTGTGCGTCGATTTGGGGATATCTGATTTCCTGATAAAAAGTATTCCAATAAGGTACTTCACTTCCATCCGGCATCCGGACAGAAAGTATCGGCAGTCCCGGTTTTCTGAAAAACATTTTGCCGATAAACCTGTCGTCAGGCTGTATATAGCCTTCTTCAGTCATCCGCCCGCAACCATCCCAGAAACTGTTCCAATTAATGTAAAAATCTTTATATTTGGATTTTTCACCGTTCTTCAGAATGTCCTGAAATTGTTTGGACAGCACCGAGGAGTGATTAAGCACAAAATCCAGCTTAAGAGTTATACCCATTTTTGCAAGCTCTCTGAGATCTTCCATAGAAGCGTAGTTTTCATTCAGTTCGTAATCGATAACGGAAAATCCCCTGTCTAAATCAGTATTGAATAGGCTGGGCAAAATATAGAATGACTGAAATGCCTGGACAAGCTCCGGCATCTTCAACACTCCGATGCTATCCGCCAGCTTATCTCCGATACTGTCCGGGTATGCATTAAACATAGGGCCTGATTTATTCATTCGTTCCAACCTCCTGGTGGCTTTATCCAATATCTTCTGTCACGGCTTTTCTTACTGCTCTTTTTGTACCATAATTCTGATAAACTCGTCATAAGGCAGTATCTCCCCACTTTTGGATACGATCAGCTTTGCTTTTGACGCCTGTAACACCAGCATTTCTTGTTCTATTTCAAGTACCATGGCCGTAAAAGAGCTATCCGCTTTATCATCTCTTTTGCGCGATATGCGATGAGCGAGTGTCTCCTGCGGGGTGCTGTTGAGCAGGATCGGAATGTCTACCCCATAGAGGTTGTAACTGTTTCCATGGGTCCATTCGATTACCATGACATTTTTATCATTGAGATCAACACAGTCATACCAAAGCTCCAATTCATTCCTTCCCATACGTTTGAGGAAAATTTGGGATACACCGTTTTTAAATTGCGATACGATTCCCGTAAGCTCGGCAAAATCAATTTCATTCATCGTTCCAAGATAGCTCCTGAGACCACTACGGCCTGCAGCCTGGTATATGGATAGCCATGGGTGGTCTTTTGCAAATTCCGGATTTGCATCATTGCCGCTTTCCTGCAGCTCTTTAAGTATGTTATTCCTGTCTACTGTATATTGCCCATGAGCAATTAATCCCTTTAACCCGCTTTGCCTGAATATCCTGAGTCTTTCAATATCATTGTACTTCGGTATCCTATACGGATAGTTGTCACCCGATAATGTATAGCAGCCAATCTCCATTTGGTTTAAGTAATATGAAAGCAATGACGCAATCTCGGATTTGCCCACACCAGATCCTCCGCATACGGAAACGACCGCGCGTCTGTAAGGGTTTTCGTTTAGCACTGGAATAAGCAGCTCCAGCAGCCTCGGAAATATTAACTGAGCCTTTTGGATATGATTAGGGCTTATAATAATTTTATCACCGGGCATATCACCCTTGGGTATCCTGTTTATGTCCTGAATTTCCTCAGGTGTCCAAGGGAGCTTTGAGGATGAATTTTCAATACTTTTCGGTTCTCTGAATGTTTTTTTATTACTGCTGTCGTTCATTGTTAAGCCCCCCATTATCAAATAATATTTTATATCCAGCATAGAATAAATTATATTGAATTATAACCAAAATGTCAACCGTATGACATTGTAATAAAAAACGAAACAACCTTCTGCTTCAATGAACCAGAAGATCGGCATTATCACAAGCCCGCATTCCAGAGATAATTTCGTTTTCGAGACGTTCTCAAGAAAGCCATTACATGATAAAATAGAGCCAAAAGATGACAGTAGGCAAAATACTTACGCGTGGAGGATTGGAATGAACTTTCCTAAGCTGACAAATCAGTTTATTCAAAGCTAAAGCTGCCGTCCTTTGCGGCCATCTTGTAAACGAAGGTCCCGCCAACTCTTAAATCATTTTCTGCAGAGGGCGTGTGCCAATCATCCGAAGCATTATTCCACTTCATAATATGCTTTACACTATCCCTGTGGAATGCTCGACTCATCGGCATACATTATTTCCCATTGGTGACCATCCGGGTCCACAAACCGATCGTAGTACATCCAGCCAAAATCGGATGGCTCCAAATAACGAGCTGCGCCATTTTCGAGAGCAGTTTTCATAATTTCGTCTACCCTATCACGGCTTCCCACATCGATAGCCATAAGTACCTGGGTAGTTGAACCATCTGTAATCGGACGATTAGTAAATGTGCTGAAGTACTCATGCGAAATCAGCATGGAATAGATACTTCCATCGTTCAATACCAGGCATACCGCTTTATCATCACTGAATTGTTCATTAAAGCTGAACCCGAGTTTTGTCCAGAACTCCCTTGTCTTTCCCACATTCTTAACAGGTAAATTTATAAAGATTGATCGAACATTCATATTTTTATTCATATTACAGACTCCTTTCGTGTCTCAGCCAGTCGCATTACCCTGTCTCAGGTAGAGCAGATAGCTTCGTAATCTATAAGATAAATTTACCCAATGTGTTATGTAATTAAGCAATAAATTTTCCACTTTGCGATCGATGTGCTCAGTATTATCTCACGCTATAGAAATAATTCTACAGCTATGCGATAATGACAGAAATAATCGGCGATGAAGTTTGCCTTAAACCTAAGAGCAGATAACTCCCACAATTATCAATAAAAATACGGCGGTGCGCTATTATAGTGTAGACGGAGTTGAAATAAAGAAACGTAAAGAGAAAGAATATATTAAAGGAGTGTTCATTCGAACACTCCGGCAATCTCCCTCATCCGTTCAATAATTTCGATGTGCTGAGGGCATTGATTTTCGCACGCTCCGCATGCAATACATTCAGAAGCTTTTCCGCTTCCGCCGGTCAGCCAATTATAGTGTCCTTTGGCGCCCTCCAGATTCCGATAGCGCAAGTAATTGTTGTAGCCGTTAAACACCCCGGGAATATCGATTTTTTGCGGACAGCCTTCTACACAGTATTTACAGGATGTACAAGGAATAATGGGCACTTTTTGCAGCTCCCTGACGACCTTTTCGATTGTCCTGTACTCCGTTTCCTGCAGTGGTTTAAAATCCAACATATAGCTCAGGTTGTCGTCCATCTGTTCAAGGTCTGACATACCACTGAGCACAGTAATGATGCCATCAAGCGATGCAACATAACGGATTGCCCAGGAAGCAATAGAGAGATCAGGATTTTCCGTCTTTATGATCGCCTGGACTTCCGGACTCATCGCAGCCAATGCGCCACCTTTCACCGGCTCCATCACGACTACAGGTATATTGTGTTTGCGGGCTGTCTCATAGCAAAGCCTCGACTGTATGTTATCGTCCTCCCAATCGGCGTAGTTGATCTGCAGTTGGACAAATTCCGCTTCCGGATGCTTCGTCAGTATCTGATCGAGATACTCGGCCTTATCATGGAAGGAAAACCCAAGATGCTTGATGAGGCCCTTTTCTTTCAATTCCCGACCGAACTCCCATACACCACACTTCTCTATATCTTCCATTCTCTGCTTGTTCAACGCATGAAGAAGGTAGAAATCAAAATAACCGGCGCCCGTCCTCTCCAATTGAGTATCAAATAGAGGCTGCATGTCTTCATACTTGCGAACCATCCACACCGGCAGCTTCGTTGCCAACTGGAACGATTCCCTCGGATACCGCTTGACGATGGCCTCCTTGACCACAGCTTCAGACTTTCCGTTAATATAAGGATATGCTGTGTCAAAGTATGTGAACCCCTTCTCCATAAAACGGTCCACCATCTTTTTTGTCTGCTCAAGGTCGACCTCCTCCCCAATCATTGGCAGGCGCATCAAGCCGAATCCCAACTTTGGTATTTCTTTTCCAAGATAGTTGATACTCATTTTACCCTCTCCATTCTCCACGTAGTACTTTATTTGTTTACTTCTGATTGCTTCTTTCATTTACTTCTGAATTTATCAACAGATATGTCCCCCGACACACGATATCATACCACCCATAGTTTACTCCAAATCAATAATATGTGATATCTGTATTTTATTCAAGGTTCTAAAATTATCTTATTACCAGACATTCTGCCCGCTTGCATCGATTATAAACGGCAATAAATCCTTTTATAGGAAGAAGGGGTAATTCCGTATCTCTTTCTGAAAAGCCGGCCAAAATAGCGGTAATCATTGAAACCGGCTTCACCGGCTGCCTCTGATATGCTTTTATCAGGGTTGTTAATGAGAAGCTGGGCTGCCCACTCCAATCTTAGAATATTTACATACTCGATGGGTGAATTCTCGAAGTGCTTTCTAAAATATTGGGTAAAATAGTTGGGATGGAGATGAACAGTATCTGCCAATTGCTTGAGTGTAATACTTGAACGCATATTACGCATGATATAATTATTGATACGTGTAACGAAATCATCGGATCTCACAGGTAGAATGGCGGAATAATCCACATTGTTCAAGAATATTCTAAGGAGCTCCAAAAGCGCTGATTTTTCCGCAAGAGTGCTTAGTGCGTCCCTCGAGATGTTTGAATCAACCAGTTTCTCAAAAACAGGCACAAGTACTTCCCTTGGTATCTTGCATCTGACTCCGCATTTAGAATAGACAAGCTTTTGTCCCTCATCCAGTGAAATATCGAAATGGCACCAGTACTTGTATACAGGTTTTTCCGGATTGTGAAAATAAGTGTGCCTGGTATCAGCAGGAATTAAGAATAGCTCACATGGTTCAGGATGGTATTCATCCCCTTTGATGATAACCGTCGCTTCACCCTCAAGAAAGTAATAGAATTTGTTGTATCCATAAATACAATCCGTCTCCCCCCAGTCCGGAGCACAGAAATTCACACTGCATATCAGGTTTTTCATGGATACGTTTTCAAAAATACTCCTATTGCTATACTGCATGGGAGCAACTCCATTGTTATGCTGCACGGGGGTATCTCCATTCCATTTCAATGGGGGCAAGCCCCCATACCCCCTCGCTGCGGGCAAAATGAATTCGCCCTACGCTACACTTCGTGCGCCACGTCTAAACGTGGCGTTTGAACAACGTCGGGCTGGTCAATGACTTCGTCATCTGCTCGCCCATGCATCCTGGCTGGTCGCAAACTGCGTTTACTGCTCGCCCATGCATCCTGAGTGGGGGACTGTGACGTTGTTCAACTGATATAGCATTATAATAACATATCAATGTTAATATTGTCCACATTCATCTTAAGAAAAGCCTTTATCCAAAAAAAGTACCGGTGCTATAATCAATAATATACACATCATCCTTAAGCAGAGATTGAAAACAAATCAGGAAATCAAGGAGGTTGAATTCAATGTCGATGGAAATTAAGAAAGGCCCGTTTGAGCCTACCCTGGAATCTTTAAGAAAGTATGAATGCCCCGACTGGTTCAGAGACGCAAAACTGGGAATCTGGTCACATTGGGGAGCGCAATCCGTTCCAATGTATGGAGACTGGTATGCACGCGGTATGTACTATGAAGGCTATGAGCAGTACCTTTATCATATACGTCATTACGGGCACCCGTCCAAGTTCGGTTATAAAGATCTCGTGCAGCTCTGGAAAGCAGAAAACTTTGATCCCGAAGGCCTTATGGACATGTATGCCGACGCAGGCGCCAAATATTTCGTTTCACAAGCCATGCACCATGACAATTTCTTCAATTATGCTTCAAAAATACATAAGTGGAACTCTGTGAACATGGGTCCCCATAAGGACATCGTAGCTCTCTGGAAGGCAGCCGCCGATAAGAGAGGACTTCCCTTCGGCATAACCGAGCACCTTGGGGCAACCTTCAGCTGGTATCGCGTTAATAAGGGCTCTGATAAGGAGGGGCCATATGCAGGTGTCCCTTATGACGGAAACGACCGTGAATATGAGGATCTTTATCTGCCAAACCGCGAGCACTATGACCCCGATAGAAAATTTTGGGATCTGGAACCATGGTACAGCCCCAACAAGTGGTGGCACCAGAGGTGGTTTGATATCATCAAGGAGGTCATCGACCTCTACCAGCCTGATCTGCTGTATACTGACGGTGGATTACCTTTCGGCGACAATATGTATGAGGCAGGCCTGCACGCAGTCGCCCACCTTTACAATACCAGTGCAGCCAACCATGGCGGTAGAAATATTGCCGTATACAACCAGAAGGACAGACGCCAGGAGATATACTCCGTGGGAATTCTCGATATTGAACGCAGCCAGGAGCCCGACATTAAGCCTGAACCGTGGCAGACCGATACCTGCGTAGGCAGTTGGTTCTATGATGTCCGCACAGTCTACAAAAAACCGGGTCACGTCATTGAAATCCTTGTGGATATTATATCGAAAAATGGTAATTTGCTGCTTAACATTCCGCAGAAGCCTGACGGAACGCTTGATGACGAGTGCACCTATATCGTGAAGGAAATGGCGAAATGGAACAAGGTATGTCAGGAAGGTGTCTATGGAACACGCCCCTTCCGTGTATCAGGAGAAGGCCCGGCAAAAGTTCATATCGAAGGCTTCAAGGAAGATGCGGTAGCTTGGACCAGTTCGGATTTCCGATTCACCACAAAGGGCAAAACCATTTACGCCTTCCAAATGAGGTGGCCTGAGAATAATAGAGCGGTGATCAAATCCCTGACTCCTGCCGACAAGGTCAAGGCTGTCAGGTTACTTGGGGTCGGAGATGTACCGTTTGAGCAGCCATATGGAACACTTGTTGTAAATCTACCGGATGCGAAACCGACGGAATACGTCAACTGCCTCGCAATAGATCTGGAATAGGAGCTAGTCAGCAACCAATGAAATGTGATTAGTATACACACAGCCGGACCATGACGCTTGAAAATGCGGCATGGTCCGAAACTATGAAGGCTACTCCTGCTCGCCCCGATTCACATGGTGTTCGAACAATGTCATGTGACGACAGGAAAAATGAATCATGTCGAAGCAATTATCCCCATATTACCGACGGATCAATATGTTTGATACCGGCAGAGCATGTTCTTGCCATAACGCCTGACAGCTCTTCGGTCATTGTTTCAATTTTCCTTTTTACCCCGTCGGCTCCGTCTTCTTTAAGCGCATCCATAAGCGTCCTGCCAACGCAAACTGCATCGGCTCCAAGCGCCAATGCCTTAAAAACATCGATGCCGCTCGATACACCGCAATCTACAAATATCGGAATACTGCCTCTTATAACCTCGGATATCTTCGGCAGGATCATAAGGGGGGGCACCGCATAATCCATTATACCGTGATGATGCGAGACAACAATACCTCTCGCGCCCGCTTCGACACATTTTGCAGCATCCTGTTCACTAAGCACTCCTTTAATGATAAAGGGAAGCTTCGTCGACCGGATGAAGCTTTTTATTTCGTCCAGTGTTTTGCCCGACATCGGAAGTCCGAGGACATTATCGAACTTCCCCTTCCTGTCAAAGGCATGGTCGATATCCATTCCAACCGCCAATGCCCCGCACTTTTCCGCGTGCTCTATCTTCCTGTATATTACGTTATTGTCGGCGTGCGGCTTAATGATCTTCACGGTTCTGGCTCCGGTCGCAATAATTGCTTCGAGTTCGGCCTCTTCTCCCATTCCTGTCCACAGAATGGCATTAGAGTCATAAGCTCCTTTTGCCATTTCAACCGCACCGTTCGGTCGGGAATTGTCAAGATGAGACAGCGCGGCTGTCATAACAGGGGTAGAGAACGTTTCCCCGTAAAGCTCCAATGTAGTAGCCGGTATTAAAGAATCAATATGCCGCATTTCAATAAGAAGAGAATCAAAATATTCGCGGGTTATTCGGTTGGAATCTCCCGCTTTGTAATGATTGGATGGATTCTGTGCCATATCTTCCTCCTGCTATTTTTAGTTATATATATACCCCTTATTATAACACATGGTCTGCCATTACAACCCTTAACCTCAACAGCTCCGGGTAATTCCCGTCAACAGTAAAGAGAGCTTTCGGTTCTCCTGCTACATAAGCATTAGAGGGGCAGAAGCAGAAGTTTCCGAAAGCCCTTTGTTTACTTTTTATGCATTCCCGGCGATTAATCAGCAGTTCACATGCAGCGTTCCGATCTCCAAATCCTTGATGTATAGCTTGTCGTCTATCAGGGCGGAGTTCGTAAAGGGCGTAGGTCCTATGCTGAAGCAGTGAATCCCGTTAATGGTCAGGTTCTTGCAGTTGTTGATGATAGCCGCATTGGGATGCTGAATATCGATGGCCTGTACTCTGTACTGGAAAAGGTTTGCGATTTCAATATCCCAGCAGTCCTCTATGCGGATTGATGCGGCATATTCGCTGCCCAGGTTCTCTTCCGTCTGCAGTGCAACAATCTTCCAGTTGGATACATTCTCCAGCACAACTTCAATATCCAGATGGTGCTCAACTGAAATCATCCAGATCTGGCCGGGGGCCGAAGTGTTGCAGATATGGAAGCCATCCCTGGTCCATACGTCCGGCATCCATATGTTTTTGAACACGCCGGCGCCATCGTCATGTACATAAACACCGTAATAGCGGTCGCGGCCTTTGCGGGTTTTGCCGTGGCCACCGAAGCCGAACAGACAGTCTTCCATAATGGAGGATGGATCACCCAGCCATTCTACCTGGATGACTCCTTTGTTCTCGCCGCCGTCGAAGCAGATTCCCGAAACATGGTTCAAACCGCCCTTCGGAACCTTGAACATGGCCGCCGGGGCTTTATCGTCATCATAGCCGTGGGTATGGTCTTTGAGGCTTAATTTGGTCATGCTGCAATGCAGGCCCAGAATAGCGGTGTCCTGCTTCAGCTCCAGTCCCCGGGTGATCAGGTATTGACCCTGGGGCAGATAAATTGCCCGGTGTCGGGCAATTGCCTGTTCAAACACCTGGGTATCGTCGGTAACGCCGTCACCCTTTGCACCAAGGTCTTTGATATTGACCCATTCCGAGAAGTCCGGCAGGGAAACATAATCAGGATCCGAAGCTGCCGGCAGGCTCTCTTCCGACTTAATATCGTAACGTATATCAAAGCGGCGGTTGATATCCTGATTATTCACATCTATACGCAAGCCCATGTCGATGTCAACTCTGTAGCATTCTGCTTCCGGCTCGATATGGGGCACGCCGATATGGTGATTATACTGATAGCCGTAGGATTCAAAGAATCTTGGCACGTTCCTGCAGTGTATCTTGTTGGCGTGGAGCCAGTTTTGCGGGTAGCGTACCATGTTCATGCTGATGCCGGCCACTGAAAGATTCTCCAGGCGGCAATCCTGCATGTACAGGCGTTCAAATTCTTCAATGTAATGGTTGTCCATCTCCTTATTGGGTACAAACACACCGTACGGGGCGTTGGAGAGTACATTGCGAAGCATGGTCATACCTGCGCGGTAAGTGGATATACATGCCTTTGACTGACCGGAGAAAACACAGTCACCAAGATAGAAAGGCCAATACGGAACGGTTTCACCAGTGAGGATACCATACTGTCCGCCAAAAAAGCGGCAGCGTTCAATCTCGTTACCGACCATTTCAACAGCCGCACGGTTGTCTTCCATGTAAAAGTCGACATCCTCAATGGAGCAAAGCTGAGCCACACGGAAACGGCAAGCGACAAGTCCAGGGTTGCCCTTGCCAAGCTTAAAGTCAATGTTGCGAATACCGTTAAAAAATGTTACATTCTGCGCATCCCTCAGCTCTTCATCGGGGCCGGGTTTATTCACGCGGAAATGGAATACATATTTTGAATCCGGTCCCTGGAAGCCGGGAGTGCTGTCCACTACAGTAAATACAGGACGTTTGGCTCCAAAACCGATGAGGCGGATACCTCTCCATAATTGCACCGTACCTGCGAAACGATAGGTGCCTTCCGGAATAAAAATAACTCCGTTCTTTACTTCAGCTTCCAGTTTGTCGATGGCAGCCTGCATTGCTGCAGTGTTGTCTCCCTTACCACTGGGATCGGCTCCGAACTCCTGCGCGGTGAAGACATAGGCCTTAGGGTCATTCGGCATAACCGGGAAAATCGATGTGCCATACTTCATAGTCATTCGTCCTTTCTCATCCATTGATATTTTATAACGCCTCGATTTAGAATGAAATTTTTCGTTTAGGCGATAATTTGCTTCGCAAATTACGCTGAGTAGAAAAATTTCATTTCCTCAGCGGCGTTTCAACGAGGCTGGCCACCCATGCATCCGGGGCAGTGTGTGACATCTTTTGGCCTCGTTATATGCTGCAAAAAAACAATATCAGTATAGCCCAATGTTAATGCTCCTATTTAGTATTTCACATAATAAATAGTAGCATTTAACAATACACTAAACAATCGACAAACTAAAGTATCTATATGAATAATTTAATGAACAAGGAATAATAACCAAAAACCAGTCCGCATACTTTGCGGCTCATACTCTGAAATACGCTTGTTTTATATACTCTGATGGTGAATACCCTATCACTTTTCTGAATACATGGCTGAAATATAGCGGATCACTGAAGCCTAATCTGTCACTGACCTCAGATATGTTCATGTTGGAGCTTCTAAGAAGTCCGGCTGCCTCGTTCATCCGAATTTTCATATGATACTCCTGAATACTCATACCTGTCTTCTTTTTGAATAAGCAGCTGATATAATTGTAGTTCATGCTAATATAACTGCTGATCTCACCGGAGCTGAGTTTTCTTGTTACGTTACCTTCAAGGTATGAAATGATTCTTCGTGTGATGACATTGGCCTTATCAAGCGCCGACCTGCTTCTTTCCTGATTGAAAAGCTCGAAAAACAAATCCATGGCTCCGTAGCTTAAATAGGCCATGCGCAGTTCACCCGGCGATTTGCTTAATTGGACAAGGTTCTCCAGTTTTCTTTCAATCAGCTTAGGGGCTTCCACTTTAATCAGCTTTGGCAATTTGACATACTGATTGTAGTCTTCTTCAGAAAACTCCCCCGAAAGCAGCTGAGGATCGTAATCGCTCAACATGCGGTAATTCTCTGATTCCTGTGCGTCATGGAAGTGAACGTAATACCAGGTAGTCCCACCCGGGATCTCCGATTTTCCATAGTGATGCAGCCCCTTTTTAAGGAAAAAAGCATGCTTTTCACCGACAAAGTATTCTTTGCCGTTCTCCCATATCTTCATATGCCCCGAAACGATATAGATGAAAACATTAAAGTCCAATACTCTGTCAGCATGGATAAAAGGTCTGTCTGCAATACAGTAATCGATTACCCTTATTTTAACTATGTCCTTCAATCCAAGTAAAATATCGAAATCCATAAAAGCACCTATAAGTATTCTGACTCTTATTTTGCTTATTTACTAAATATATAATAAATAGTCCTACAAGTCGATATGAAAAGATAAAGTTAATGAAAAAGCACATGTTTTCTGTAGAATCCTCAATTCACATTCTTCATCCACTTATTTATAATTAAGTCAGTATCAAAATTTTGGGTTGGCAAATAAATAGCCCTGATTGATTACAAAATCAGGTGCTGGGATAGGAGGAAAAAGTATGAACGGAATGTTGAATAATCTACCTTACAGTGCTGTTGAATTGTTGCCGGGACAGCTCCACAAGAAAACGAATCGAAACAGGAAGTATTTAATGAGCCTGGACACAGAAAACCTCTTACTTAACTTCTATATCGAAGCAGGACTCTGGAGCAACAGTCAGCTGCCAGAGAATATCCACGGAGGCTGGGAATCCCCTACCTGCCAATTGAGGGGACACTTCCTGGGACACTGGTTGTCGGCGGCCGCAAGGATCTATGCTGCAACAGGAGATACCGAAGTCAAGGGGAAAGCTGACCGTATTGTTTCGGAACTAGCCAGGTGCCAGAAGGAAAATGGAGGAGAATGGGTGGGTTCCATCCCTGAGAAATATCTGGATTGGATCTCAAAAGGCAAGCAGGTTTGGGCGCCGCAATACACTCTCCACAAAACCTTTATGGGCTTGATGGATATGTACAAGCTTACCGGCAGCCAACAAGCGCTTGATGTCGCCTGCCTATGGTCAGACTGGTTCCACCGATGGTCGGGGCAATTCACCAGGGAGCAGTTCGACGATATTCTGGACTTTGAAACCGGCGGCATGCTGGAGATATGGGCGGACCTCTATGAAATTACGGGGCGCAAGGAGCATTATGAGCTGATGCAGAGATATTACCGTCAGCGCTTGTTCGATCCATTGCTTTCGGGAGTTGACGTCCTGACCAATATGCATGCAAATACCACGATACCGGAAGTTCTTGGAGCAGCCCGTGCCTGGGAGGTAACCGGGGAACAGCGCTGGAGGGACATCGTTGATGCATACTGGCGTATGGCTGTAACCGATAGAGGAACTTACTGTACCGGAGGCCAGACAAGCGGCGAGATCTGGACACCTCCTTATAAAATGTCCTCAAGGCTTGGTGATAAGAACCAGGAACACTGCGCCGTGTACAATATGATGCGCCTTGCCGAATTTCTCTTCAAGTGGACCGGTGATGCGTGTTATGCAGACTTTTGGGAAAGAAATCTTTATAACGGAATCGTTGCACAGGGATACTGGGAAGGCTTTTTCCCTAACGGCATTAAAAGTCCACATCCGTCAAGCGGTCTTATTTCCTATTTCCTGCCCCTCCGTTCAGGTTCGGAAAAAGGCTGGGGATCCCATACTCATGATTTCTGGTGCTGTCATGGCAGCTTAGTTCAGGCGAATGCAACACACACGACAGGTATTTACTTTGAAGATGCAAGTGCCATTACAGTATGCCAATACATCCCTTCAGAGCTTCACTGGAACAAAGACAATTCCAGTATTTCAATACGACAGGAAATCAACCATCAGTGCGGCAGCTGCAGCAGTGTAAATCAACAAAACATTGATATCATGCACCGGCCTTTAGAGCTGGTTGTCGATTTTGAGATCCGTTGCGAAAATCCGGTTGAATTTGAGTTGAAATTCCGACTTCCCTGGTGGCTGAAGGATGCTGCAAAGATTTATGTCAATGAAGAACTGCAAGATAGCATAATTGCACCCTCCAGCTTTTACACCCTTAAGAGAGTCTGGGGAAGAGATAAAGTCCGGATCGAGTTACCCAAAAGCCTTACAGTTTGTCCATTGCCTGACAGACCGGATGTCGTGGCCTTTATGGAAGGCCCTGTCGTACTTGCCGGCCTTTGTGATGAAAATCGCGTTCTTTACGGTGACAGAGAACATCCCGAGTCCATACTGATACCCGATAATGAAAGAGAATGGGGAAATTGGATAACAAGCTACAGAACCTATGGTCAGGACCGGAATATCCGCTTTGTTCCCTTGTATGACATTGGTTATGATAAGTATAGCGTATATTTTGAAATAAAGCAGCCATAGCAATACTGTACCGGCTAATCGCAGCATGAACTCAAGACAATATTACGCAGCTTCCTGGTGAGAGGCGTTGTTCCTGCATCCTTCTTTTGCATCATGAACAGGAATGTCAGATCATCCTTCGGGCAATTACAGAAATACGCACCGAGCCAACCGTCCCAGCCATATTCTCCAGAGCTGGTAATGCTGCCGGCCTGTCCGGAATTTGTCGCGACACGCATCAGGTTACCGTAACTGTGGCCGGGCAGCGTAGGCCACAGATCGAAGCCTCTCTGCTGTGCTGCATTCAGAGATCCCGATCTCATGAATTCTACGGTCTTTGGACGCAAAATACGGGCACTATCCAAACTTCCGCCATTCCTCAGCATTCTTGTGAATCGTGCGTAATCGTCAATCGTGGAAACCAGTCCGGCTCCGCCGGATTCAAATGCCGGATTCCTGTCCATCCGGTTGATTATGCCAAGGTGGTTTCCGGCATAGTGCTTCAGACCGCCATTTCCATCGGCCTCATAGGCTTTTGCCATGCGGCCTCTTTTTTCTTCTGTCACCCAGAATCCGGTATCCCGCATGGATAGAGGCTCAAATATCTCTTTTTGCAAAAATTCGCCGAAACGTTTCCCACTGACCACTTCCACAATCGCTCCCAATACATCGGCGGAAGTCCCATACCACCAGTAGGAACCGGGTTGAAAGAAAAGAGGGCATTTCCCCAGTTTATTCATTGCCTCTATCGTACCCATAGGCGTATCGCCCAAAAGCTTCTCTCCAATCTCTTCAAACAACGCCTCCGTACCCTTGCCGGCTTTGCCCTCGCCTCCGTAAACCAAACCGGAAGTCATGTTGAGCAGATCCTTCAACGTAACCTCCTTTTCTACCGGAACAAGGCTGTCCCCCACATCCACCATTTGGTTTTTGAACCCGTCAAGGAACTTGCTTGCCGGATCGAACAGGTCTATTTCACCACGTTCCAGGAGTATCATGACAGCAGCCGCAGTGACGGGCTTGCTCATGGAATACAGACGGAAAATAGTGTCACGTCTGATCGGTAACCCCGCTTCCCGGTCTGCATAGCCGTCCTCATGATAAAAGATTTCGTTCCCGTTTTTGATCACCATCAGGTTGCCGCCGGCGAGATCATTCTGTTCAATATGAACCCTCAGTATGTTTTCAATCTGTCTCATTCCTGTTCTATCCAGCATTTCGCCTCTCCTCTTCCGCGGATTTATTCCGCAGACTTGTTTTCTGATTACCTATTTGCAGGCTTCTGACAGCCTCATTATGTCTATAATAATCAATTATATCAGAAATAACTGCAAGAAAATAAAGAAATTTGTAAACAAACCCTTATCGGGTTCTGTCAAATATATACCAATACTCCAAATAATTTAGGAAGGAATATAAAACAGAGTATAAAATCGTGTAAAGAGGTACGAAAACTTCAAAAATGTCCGATATATAATATAGAAGTTTCTAATACAAAAACAAAAATCGAATCTGTTGCTTGTGTATATCAATAACCAGGATGATATTTCATATGGAGGGTATTTATGTTGCGATTGATTGGATACAGGATTAAAGAAGAGATTTCCAAGAACGACAATTCGTCAATATACCGTGGTACCCGGGATTCAGACAACTGTCCGGTCGTTATAAAGCTGTTGAATAGAGAATACCCGACTTCCAGAGAATTATCAGCCTTTGTGCAGGAATACGAAATCATGAGCAAGCTGTCTGGCGATGGCATAATAAAGGCATATTCTATGGTAAAGTACAATAACAGCCTCGCCATCATTATGGAGGATATCGGAGGAGAATCGATTGCCGGGGTACTCCAATCCACCAAAACAGGGATAGCCGAAAAATTGTTGCTGGCAATAAAAATGACACAAGCTCTGATTCAAACACACCAGCAGAACATTATTCATAAGGATATAAATCCAACCAATTTTATCTGGAATTGCGGAACGAATCAGGTGAAAATCATTGATTTCGGCATATCAACCGAATTAATCAGAGAATCATCTCGGAGTATCGACCTGAACGTGTTGGAAGGAGCCATAAATTATATCTCTCCTGAACAGACCGGCAGAGTAAACAGGCCGATCGACTACAGAACCGACCTATATTCGCTCGGAGTTACTTTCTATGAGTTATTCACCGGGCAATTGCCTTTCACGGGGGAGGACGAATCGGAGATTGTATACGGCCATATCGCCAAAGCTCCAATTCCTCCTAAAGACATAAATCCGGATATCCCTGCCGCCCTGTCGGAAATAGTCATGAAAATGATTTCAAAAACAGCGGAAGACAGGTATCAATCGGCATTGGGAGTGAAAAAGGATCTGGAATACTGCCACCGCATGCTGGGAGGACAAAAGGAAATCAGCGGGTTCATGCCCGGAGAAGGAGATATTTTAGACAGATTTGAAATACCGCACAAACTATATGGGCGTGAAGTAGAAATTCAGATGATGATCGACGGCTTTGAAAGAGCGGCCGCAGGTCAGTGTGAGCTTTTACTGGTAAGCGGTTTCTCAGGTATCGGCAAATCTTCATTGATTCAGGAGATACAAAAGCCTGTAACAGGTAAAAAGGGGTATTTTATATCCGGCAAGTGTAACCAATTCGAGTACAATATTCCATATCACGGTATAATTCTAGCGTTTCGAGGAATGATAAAGCAACTGCTTTCAGAGACGCAAAGCAATCTGGATAACTGGAAACGTCGCCTTCTGGAAGCTCTTGGATGCAACGGACAGGTCATCTTGGATATTATCCCAGAACTGGAGCAGATTATCGGCCCCCAACCCAAGGCTTTCAAGCTTAACCCGCTTGAAACCCAAAATCGCTTTCATCTAGTCTTTCTGGAGTTTATTAAGGCTTTTGCAGAGCTTGAGCACCCACTGGTAATATTTCTTGACGACCTACAGTGGAGCGATCCCTCTACATTGGAATTAATTAAGTACATCCTGGAAACAGGTAACGCAAAGTATATATATTTAATAGGTGCCTACAGGGATAATGAAGTGCAGGATGGGCATCCGCTGATGCAGTTGCTGAATGACCTGAAAAACAATTATCACGGCATGGATACGCCATACAGTCAAACAACTCTTAAGCCGTTAGAACGGGCGGCAGTAAACCAACTGATATCCGATACGCTCCATCGCCTACCGGACGAAACAGAATCCCTGGCCGAACTTGTTTTACAAAAGACAAAGGGTAATCCGTTTTTTATCGACAAGTTATTGAACACATTGTACTTTCAGGGATCTTTTACATTTTTTCCAGAAAGAAGGGAATGGGAGTATGATCTTGAACAGGTCGAAGCTGTAGAAATCAGTGAGAATGTGGTGGAGTTTCTGGTAAAGGGCCTTGAATCATTGCCGACAGACACCCTGGACGTTCTGAAGATGTCCGCCTGTATCGGAAATCAATTTGATTTGAAATTACTTTCACAGATCGGTGAAAAATCCGCTGATGTGCTCGGCAGGGATCTGTGGATTGCTATCGAAAAAGAAATCATTCTTCCTTTGAACAACAATTACAGGTTGATAAAAGCACAACAAAGTATTGAACTCTCACAGGATTTCGAGATCAATTTCTGTTTTGCACATGACCGAATTCGACAAGCAGTGCATTCGCTGATATCTGAAAGTGAAAAATCCGAAATTCATCTATCAATAGGGCGTGAGTATTTAAAAGCCTTCCGTGAGTTAAATAGAGCAGATTTGCTATTTGATCTGGTAAATCATTTGAATATCGGACAAGCTTTAATCCGGGAGGAAAGCGGTCGGGCGGAGCTGTCGTACCTTAACGCAATAGCCGGGAACAAAGCAAGACAATCGGGTGCTTTTACAGCTGCAGCAAGCTATTTTGACATGGCTGAATCCCTGTTAACAGAGGAGGAATGGAAGTTATTTCCTGGCAAGTTGTTCGACCTGAAATTGGAACATGCAACCTGCTCCTTACTATCCGGAGATTTATCGAAGGCAGACGAGCTTTGCGGACACCTGTCGCAGCTGGCTGTCACCAATATTGACAAGGGTGCGGTCTCCAATGTAAAAGTCCAGATACTCGAATTCCGGGGCAGGCTCTTTGAAGCTATTGCTGAAATACGTAAGAGCCTTTTATTGTTTGATATCACTTTGCCTGATAATGAGCAAGAGATCGGCATGAAAATTCAGGAAGGCATTATGAAGATGCAGGCTTATCTGTCTGAAACACCTGTAGAGGAGCTGGTAAAGCTCCCTGAAATGAAGACACCGGATAAAATCATGGTTATGCAGCTGCTTTTCCAGGTGGTTCCTCCAGCACTTCAAACCAATCCGCAGCTATATATCCTGGCATCGTTGATGATGTTTGAAATGACCTGTACATATGGGACTTCGCCATTTTCATGTAAATGCTTTACCGACTGCGGAATTGTCCAGGCGACAATGCTCAAGGATTATAAAACCAGTTACAAGCTTGGAGAGGCGGCATTTTCATTGATCAATAAATTTAATGCCGAAGCCTTGAAACCTGCCGTTTATTTCGGTTTTACCTTCTGTTCTCACTGGAGGGCTCATTATACAGAGAGCCTCAAATATTATGACATGGCCTACCGCAAAGGTTTGGAAACAGGCGATATACAACATGCCGCCTATGCTCTGTCTCACAAGATTCACTTATGGATGTGGGTCGGAAAGAACCTGACTGAGTTGAAGGAAGAAACAGAAAACGCCATTGCAGTTCTTGGCAGAACCAAAACCGCCATGCCGTTGCTTCTGACCAAAATTGTCAGTTATATTGTCAAAAAATTTCAAACAATTCCAAAGAAAGAAGACGGAAATGAATTCGAAAAAGAAGATCAGGAAATGATCGTTACGATTGAAAATACAAGGGACCTGTCTTTCCTTTGCCGATTCTTTCAGTACAATACCTATGAGAATATAATATCAGGCAATATGGAAGCTGCAGAAAAGTGGAACACCATGGCGGAGCGGATTATATTCGCCGGCTTGTCCGATTTTCCAGTCCCTGACCATTACCTGTTTCGTGCTCTCATACTTTCAAATAAATGGAGAATGTCAACTGCTGAGGAAAAGCTGAATATAAGAGAAGCACTGGCCGATATCCAGCAGAGAATGAAAGTTTGGGCGGAAAACTGCCCTGATAACTTCGCGCATAAGTACCATCTGCTTTCTGCAGAAATTGCGATTATTGAAAATGAACCGCTGGAAACCGTCGTCGGACTTTTTAAAAAGGCAATGAGTTCTATAAGCAACGGTGATTTCATTCAGCTTAAGGCTTTGATCAACGAGTTGTACGGAAAGTTCTGGCTGGACAGAGGAGATGAAACCACCGGAAAAGCATATATCAGAGAAGCCCGGTATCTTTATAGGCAATGGGGAGCCTATCGGAAAGTAGCACTGCTGGAAAAGCAGTATTCACATTATTTTATGACCGAGGAAACTCTGCGCGGAGCGAAAGGAACAATTTCTACAACAGCCCACAATTCAATTGATGTCATTTCAATTTTGAAATCCACGCAGGCCATATCAAGTGAGATCAAAATTGATAAGCTCTTAACAATATTGTTACGGACAATGATAGAGAATGCGGGCGCTCAGCGAGGCTGCCTGCTGCTTCGAAACGAAGTCGATGGTAAGTTATACATCGAAGCGGTACAGGATGTCAATTCCAATCAGCTTCAGGTCATGCAGTCGCTTCCGTTTGCAGAAAGCGGGGTCCTTTGCCCGGAAATCGTGCAGTACGTTACCCGGACAAGGGAAGCCGTGGTTATTCATAATGCCTGCATGGACGTGAACTATCAGGGCAACGCCTATATTATGCAAAACCGGATCAAGTCGTTATTATGCATGCCGGTCATCTATCAAACCCGCTTCAAGGGCGTGGTTTACCTGGAGAATAATCTTTCCGACAGCGTATTTACCTCGGAAAGGCTGGAGATATTAAAGATCCTGTCCTCTCAGGCCTCCATTTCAATTGAAAACGCCGTACTTTATGAAAACATGGAGGAGAAGGTCAAAGAGAGAACACTCCAGTTGAACGATGCCAACGAAAAGCTGAGAGAGCTGTCATTCCGTGATCCGTTGACCG
>JAEZLF010000040.1 GCA_023435925.1 Bacillota bacterium | reverse complement strand
GTGTAGCAGGAGCGGTCGCTCTGTTCGCAGGCGATGAGCGTACTGCCGCTGCCACCGAAGGGGTCGAGCACCAGCGTATTACTCATTGAACTATTCATAATGGGATACGCCAGCAGCGGGATAGGTTTCATTGTTGGATGGTCGCCATTCTTCTTTTGCTTGTCAAACTCCCAGATAGTAGTTTCCTTACGTCCTGTGTACCACTGATGCTTTCCGTTTTTCTTCCAGCCGTAGAGAACAGGCTCGTGCTGCCATTGGTATGGAGAGCGCCCCAGTACCAGCGATTGCTTTTTCCAGATGCAGCAACCGGACAAATAAAAACCGGCATCCGAAAATGCTCTCCTGAAATTTAGCCCTTCGGTGTCGGCGTGAAAAACATAGATACTTGCATCATCCGCCATGACAGATTCGGTGTTCTGAAAAGAAGAAAGCAGGAAGCTGTAAAAGGCATCATTTGCCATGTTATCGTTTTTGATCTTCCCTGCATTACCTTCGTAGTTGACGTTGTAGGGTGGGTCGGTGATGACGAGATTGGCTTTGGCCCCAGCCATCAGCAAATCAAAGGTTTCGGCCTTTGTGCTGTCGCCGCAGACCAGCCTGTGCCGACCGAGCGTCCATATGTCACCGAGCTTTGTGATCGGCGGCTTCTTTAGCTCTGTTTCC
The DNA here is from genome assembly GCA_023435925.1 of Bacillota bacterium. Classification (GTDB taxonomy): domain Bacteria; phylum Bacillota; class Clostridia; order Acetivibrionales; family DTU013; genus JAEZLF01. The sequence continues at coordinate 2,924 of JAEZLF010000040.1, read as the reverse complement.
ACGTCAAAATCATCGTCATGGATGCCATCTTTGATACTATCCTTGAACAGAGCATCCAGATCAGCAGGGTCGAAGCCTGTGAGAGATACATCGAAGTCCGCACCCTGCAGATCAGCAATGAGCAGTGCCAGCTTCTCTTTATCCCATTCGCCGGATATCTTGTTCAATGCGATGTTGAGGGCTTTTTCCTTTTCGGCATCCATCTCGACTACCACACACTCGACCTCAGTGATCCCCATGTCGATGAGCACCTTTAGACGCTGGTGCCCACCTACAACACGGCCGGTCACCTTATTCCAGATGACCGGCTCGACGTATCCGAATTGTTCAATTGAACGCTTTAGCTTATCATATTCAGGGTCGCCGGGCTTTAAATCCTTTCGTGGATTGTACTCCGCAGGCAGAAGCTCGGCGGTATTCTTTTTCTCAATCAGCATATTTCTTTACCGCCTCCTGTAGTTCTTTATAACGGTCCAGCCATTCCCAGCGAGAGAGTGTTCCACTGAAATGGCCATAGGTCGCTGTATCTGCATAGATAGCATCGCGTAAACTCAGTGTTTCGATAATTGCAGCAGGACGCAGGTTAAAAATCTCAAGGACAGCTTTTCTGAGTACTTCATCAGAAACCGTACCTGTACCGAAGGTCTCAATCTCAACTGCGATGGGGTCAGCCTTACCGATTGCATAGGAGATAGCTAATTGACAGCGTTTAGCATAACCACACCAGACTATGTTCTTCGCGATAGCTCTTGCCATGTATGCACCGGAGCGGTCAACCTTCGTTGGATCTTTACCGGAGAACGCTCCGCCGCCATGAGCAGCAAGACCCCCATAGCTATCGACCATAATCTTTCGGCCGGTTAAACCTGTATCAGCAGCAGGACCACCCTCAACAAAACGGCCGGAGGGATTGATGAGGATTTCGGTGTCATCATCAAATGGAAACTTCTCGAATACCGGCCACAGCACTTGAGAGATGATCTCGCTGCGGAGAACCTCTAAGTCCTTGTCAGCGCGATGCTGTACGGAAACAACGATTGTTTTTATACGCTTTGGCGTGTCATCCTCATACTCGACGGTAACTTGTGCTTTTCCATCAGGGCCGATCCCTTTGATGACACCATTTTTCATGGTGCTATCAAGCTTCCGGCAAATGGTATGAGCGTATACGAGTGGAAGCGGTAGCTTTTCAACCGTTTCATCTGTGGCATAACCATAAACAGTGCCCTGGTCGCCAGCGCCGAGCATGGAATACCAAGAGGTATCTCCGGAGCGGGACTCCAGTGCTCGATCAACGCCACCGGCGATGTCCTTACTTTGCTGGTGGACGAATACAAACACAGCGAACTTCCAAGGATTATACCCGACATCCTCCAGAACTCTGCGGACTACCCATCGGATGTCAATTTTCTTCGAGCAGGTGATTTCGCCCGCTACGATGATCTTGCCTTTTGTAGCCATGACCTCGCAGGCCACACGTGAAGATTTATCTTTGCGTAGACAAGCATCGAGAATGCTGTCAGCAATCAGGTCGCAGAGTTTGTCTGGGTGACCTTTGCAGACGCTCTCGGCAGTTAAGTATTTTGCCATATCATTTTCCTTTCCGGGCGGTTAAAAGCCGCTCCATTACATCATCCTGCGGATTTGTGCCGCTGTATTCACCAGTGCAGTTTTCCTTTACAATTTGGGAAATCTCCATCCACAGACGGTTTGTCTGGTTCATATAGTTCTGGCCCATCGCCACATACGGACTTTGAATCGCATTACCCGTTGTGGGATGTTTGGCCAGAAAGCCATATTCGGTAACCGCTTCTTCACATTGAATCCATCGGGCTACGCTCATGGCGTACCGCTCCAGTAGCTGCGGAGAAATGAGCATCGCACAGCCACGCTCATTCAGCCATTGCCAGGTGTTTTTATATATCTCACCTGCAACAAGTGTCTTGCCATCTTTTTGGACAGCTTCGAGCATTTTATTGGGCTCTGGCATTGCCTGACCATGCAGATCGGCAGTGTTTGAAAACTCCATGACCGTCAGTGTTCTGCCGCCGGGATTGCCCTCGGCGATTTTGTCGGCTAATGGTTTCTTTTTTGCGCCCGCGCCGATACGAGCGCCTCCACGGTTGGTACCGTCTTTTGCCAAAGTTATCACCTCACTTTGCTGGCTGGGGCTATTCCCTTGTTTGAAAGTGCGTTTTTCAACACGAAGCCCCACGCCGCTGTCCGCTTGAAAAGAATGTAGAGATTCTGATACCCCCACTAGGTCATCGGTCATGCCAGCGATCGCCCATTTTCACGGTGATGCGGGCATGGCAGCTATGACACAGCGACATTAAATTGTCCTCGACGTTGGTGCCACCACGAGAAAGCGGAAGGATGTGGTGGACTTCCTCTGCGGGTGTCAGCTTTCCTTGTTTCTGACACTCTTCGCAGAGTGGATGTGCTTTGATGTAGCGATCACGGATTCGTTTCCAGCTTCGACCGTAGCGTTTGTTGGAAGCGGGGTCACGCTCATACTGGTTGTACTGTTTGTCCATGACCTTCTGATGCTCGGCACAGTATTGCTCACGCACAGCGAGCCGACCGCAGCCGGGATAGGCACAGGGACGCTTGGGTTTATACGGCATCGGTTCACCTCCTTGTGGGTAAAAAGAAAGCCCTCACGGAATTACTCCCGCGAAGGCCTATCTTTGTTCTTTTGCCATTTTAATACTATCATGAGAGGCTACTCTCATTCGCTCTCATTTACTCTCATGGACAGGATTGTGTCCACGACATTCAAAGCCTCGTCGTGCATTCGGTAGATGTGCTGGATACTATAATGCATTTCGACTGCGATCTTTTCCCATGAAAGAAAGCAAAGGTATCGCTTTTCCAAGAGCGTCTGCTGCTCGGCATCAGTTACCAGTCGGATCGTGTTCATG
>JAEZLF010000292.1 GCA_023435925.1 Bacillota bacterium | reverse complement strand
AGCGACACCATCACCATCCTCGACGTAAAGTATAACCCAGTGGTCACCCATCGCAGGCTATATGGAAAAGATGGAGAATCCATGGATTGGCTTCCATATATATCACTGATGGCTAAAAGGCCTACGGTGCTTAAATATACAGGCTTTTATCAGGAACTCCCTGAGGTCTGGCAAGATTACCTGTCGGATTTGCCGTCAGATAAGAAGCGTGATGCCCTCCTTACGCTCAATACAATGCTTCAGGAACATAACATTGCAGCTGCAGCAGATGCACTCGAAATTGCACTGGAGGTTGTGAAAGTCAAGCAGTTTTTTCATAGGTATGGTAAGCACTTTTTTCAGTATACGGTAAGGAGTTTTTTCCTAAGGCCGGTAAGCAGTTTTTTCTGAAATAGGGTAGGCAGATTTTTCTGCTTATGGTAAGGAGTTTTTTCAGGCAAATAGTGCTCCGGATGTTTCAACCGGTATGACTCTCCCCTGAAAGAAAAGCATTTGGCATGGTGCAGTATCCTGTCAAGCAGTGCAGTAGTGAGAACCGGATCCCCCATCATCTCAGCCCAGTCTGTGATTTCCTTGTTTGTGGTAAAGACGATGGAGGAAGTCTCATATGTATCACTGATGAATGTAAAAAACTTGTTGGCCTGGCTGCGTGATATCGGTGTGTATCCAATCTCATCAATAATAATCATCTGAGCTTTTTTATATTTTTAAGCCGGAATCCGGCAGTACGCTCAGTTTCGGCAGTGTCCAGTATTTTTATGAGGTTCCCCATCTTTTCAAAGCAGGCGGTATATCCGTTGTTGATTGCCTCAAGCCCAAGTCCGACTGGTATCATAGTCTTGCCAAGGCCAGGTGGCCCAGCAAGGACAATATTACCACAGGTATCAAGCCATGTGAGTTCCTTCAGTTGCTTTACCTGGCTCCCTGTCATGCCAGATTCCAGTTCTGCTGGATTGAATTCCTCAAGTGGGTGTACATTCGGTGGGAAATGGGCTGCAGAATAGTTGCGTTTTCGTCGACGCTCATTACGTCCCCTGACTTCGGTCTCGAGGACATTCAGGAGGAACTGTCTGTAGGAAGCCTCCTCGTTTTCAGCCTTTTCCAGCAGGTCTGCAATCTGTTTGGAGGAATGTTTTAATGCAAAGGTCTCCAACAATGCACATAACCGCCGCACTGGGATATGATCGGTATCAATGTTTCTTGCAATCTCCCGGTTCATGCAATCACCTCCTGCTGTTCACAACGGTTCTGGAAAGCCTTTTTGTAGACTTCCATATCCTGACGCTGGACTTCGTTGAATTCAAAGACGGATGCGGACATACGCCCTGCCTTTTCAAGCTGATAAACAACCTTGAACTGAGAAAACCGGTAGCGGAAATTTCTGCAACATTCATCCATAACCTGTGCTACAAGCTCACGTTCCGGCTGTTCGGCATCAAGAAATCGCTCTACTGCGGCCAGCTGCTGATGTAGATGTCTGGGGTTCTCCTTCTTAAAACCATTGATGAAGTGCTGGAAAGAATAACAGTTCCATTTACGTCTAAGGCTTTCCATGACGGATACCCAGTCGCTTGACGGCTCCCTTCGGTGCTCCTCAAGCTGATTGACACTGCCACGGCACTCGCTAATTGTATGGGTGCAGATATGCTTTCTGTCCTTGTTATAGATAAAGAGTTTACCGCCTACTGCCTTGTAGTGAACGGTTGTATAACAGCATGAACGCGGCACGGAATATCTGGATGATTTGAACTGTATATATGGCACTGAATTTAACTCCACAGGGATGAAACTGGACGGCGAGTTCTCATAAAAAGATGGTACAAGAGGTCTTAATGCCTCTTTCTCAATCGCATTGAAAACATCATCCGGTATACGGAAGGTTGACTTGTGTATACGCCTGTTTTTGCGCTCCACCCAGCCGGGAAGGGACTTCCACGCATCGTCAATGCATGTGATGTTTCTGGCGCTGAAGAAGTTCTTCTTCACGAAGCCCACTACATTCTCTATCGGTCCTTTGCTTTCCGGATCGGCCTTGTTACAGACCCAAAGCCTCAGATCCTGTTCCGCACAGAAGTCTCCAAATGTCCTGGTTTCAATGACCTCACCATAGATTTCGCTGGCAACAAACACTGCATCCTGATCTATGACAAGCTGCCCTGGACGGCCTCCAAGCTTGCAGAATGCCCTGTAGATGGCGCGACAAGCCTCTTCGGAGTTGTATTTGTGATCCTGTGCAAAAACACAGATTAGACGGCTGTATCGTAACAGCAGACATATGAAGTGGATGTCGACTCCTGGTGACACATGCTCCTGCCCGAAATCAATCAGCATCTGTTCACCGGGCGGAGTGTCGAATACATGGTCATAAATTCGTCTATTCTCAGGCTCCTGCTCAATGATCCCGCTGTCGTTGAGATAATGAATGTAGTTGCGCAGCGTCTGCTCATTCCCGGGAAGAGAAATAGCTGTACCGTTCTTAATAAATTTCTCAATGAGAGCATCATATATGGAGCTTGCACAGTAACTGCGCTTATTGTTGTTTCTGATGATCTCAATGATTGCGGAACGGTAAGGCTCATGGTCAAAGACCTTGTCTTTGATAAGATTCTGGTTGGGAACCTCCGGCACTGCATCCATCTGGTAGTATTTTCGAATGGTCGGTAATGAGGGCGGTTTCTGACCTTGTCCTTCATAATATCTGACTATCTCGTTGATAGAATAGCCGCGTAGTTTTAGATCCTGGATTTCTTGCATCTGTTTTTCTTTCAGCATCCTGGCTGCCTCCTCTCATATACTGTCTGATTACAGCATACTGATTTGAGGCACTGATGCCATCCTCCTGATGATTTACTCATCACACGGAAATGAAAAAACTCCTTACCGTTTGCAGAAAATTCTACTTACTGTTTTATGAAAAAAGTGCTTACCATGATTAGAAAAAACTGCTTACCGGACAGAGAAAAATCTCCTTACCGTATGACTGTAAAATCATCTTACCACCCACATATGCCCGAGTCTCTTCAAAGGAACAGGCTGAAAAGGAACTATCCATCCCCGCCCAGCTGGAATCCGTTCGAAATTACTGGAAACAAAAAGGCCGGAAACTTGTACATGAATACATCGACGCCGGTAAGTCCGCAAAGACCGATGAACGTCCAGAGTTTCAACGAAAGAGGCCTAACAGAGGCTTTGACGGAATTGAAGATCGACCGCTTCAGCCGGAATAGAGTCGATCACGTTATCAATAATTCTTTACTAAAGAAGATCGGCATATAAGCCACTATATCCGTTCCTGTATTGGTACCGTAAGAGTTTTGCGCAAATTAGTTTGCAGCCTTAAAATAGAAGAATTCAACCAGCCATGAAATCTGACAAAAGATCGTTATTTTCTAGGTGTTTCATGTTCATATATTTCTTGTTGCGCCACTGGTTCCTTCTACATGGCGCAACCGGGCGCAGACCAATTTTCAAAAGCCATAGCAGGAGCAGGTTAATTTGGATGAACACATATTTCGGGGTGACTATATATTCATCCATTTATTATGTCAATTTCTCTTAACTTATTTCCTAAATTTCATTCTTAAAAATTTTCACTGCTTCATTAATTTTTAGGACCTTCTCTGCTTCTTCCCGTTGAATCTCGTAATAACTTAGTACATTCAATAACTCCTTGTCCTTGGTCCATTTATGTATGTCAGTAAAATCATTTACCTCGACGAACTTTTTCAGTTGTGATAATTTATCTTCGGGTAGTGAATTGAAAGCATTCCACCACTCTTCTGTTATTCCATTGTTTTTATAATACATTCGGTAAATAATCATAACTTCAGGCATATACAATAGTTTTTCGAATTCCTTCTCATCACGACCGAAGGCTTCCTCAAAAAACTCCTTCCCTCATCCAACCTTTCCTTTAGTAGAATTCAGTATCGCCTGGATTGACCGTATAAATTTCCGATTCCATTCCTTACCTATGTAAAAACGGTTCTTAAAGTATTCAGGTTCTTGGATTGGATGATATTTCATAGGGAAGGAATAAATATTTACATCCAATTCTTCACATAACTCCACATTCAATTTCATTCGATAATACAAATCAATAGGTTTCTCTGTGTAGTTATACAAAAGATAATTGGACATGTGTTTAATCTCATACCGTGCTGCAAGCCTTACTGCTGCTTCATATTTGTCTCTCATTTTCCAATCATCAAATGCTATTCTTAATGGACGTATTGGTATCTCTGCAAGCTTTCTCATTTTTTCATCGTCAAGTAATCTTGCATCTACCCCCTGGTTGAAGTCAACAAATCGGGCTTTAGGGACGCTCTTGAAATATTTTTCAAACAATGGTTTGAAATAATCATTCAGTTTTAGTATGTTTTCCTTTCTTGCGGTTTCAACATATAGTAACCGATTTTCTTGTAATAAAGCATATGCCTCAGTTTGTTTGTCTCCCGATAATTTTGGCATAAGCTTTTTATATAATCCAATCACCGTTTTAATATATCCACGGTCATTATCTCCAAGAATCAACCCGTTGATTGCAACATTGTATTTGCTTGGAGCAGTATACATTGCATCCTTCCTAAACCCACACGCTTGTATTTCATCAATAATTTGGTTAAATTCTATTGAGGCCAGGACATTATTGTCCAAAAGAAGTAAATTCCGTTTCTCGCCATAATGTTGCCTAACATGCTCAAGTTGTTCTATTATGCTAACATGGTCATCAAAATTGGGCTCAAGTTTTGGAACAGCACAAAATGGGCATCGATTGACACATCCTCGTGTCATATAAGCATAATAACCTTCGTTTTCTGGGTAGACATAATCAATCTCATACAGGATTGAATAATCCAATGGCAACCTGTCGATTATTATATCATTGTCATCATAAACCCCTGCCTGGTCAAGTAGCCCAATATGTGGCTTTATGCCCGTTGCTTCCTCTACTTCTTTCGACAATAGTGATGCAGCAACACCTCCGACTTTCACCTCTTTCGGTTCTTTGCACAGTTGCTTACAGAAATTTATAGTCTCTATGGTTTTGTCCCAATAGAACGTAAAAAGCGTTGATATGCAAACCCTGTCCCATTTTGGGTTTTTAAGATACAATCTCTTTCTATAGTAATCCTTGTAATAAGTCAGATTCTCGGCAGCAATAGGGTTCTGGGATATTCTGGTCAAAGCTTCATAAGATGCAGTCTTCCCGAATTTCAGGTAATCTTTGATTAAATCCTTATGTGCCACCCATTCTACAGTATTATCGTTATTGTACAGTTTTTCAAGTAATTCCACAAATAAATCCTCAAGCACAAACTCTTTTAAATCACCTTTATAAAAAGTGACACTGTCCCCGAGTTGCTTATGATAGGTCGATATCTTCATAAGACCCATAGGAGGATATTTGTTTTTATAGTCTGGCTCTATCAGCAAAATTTTTCTTGGCATTATTTATTCAACTCATCCTGTATTTTTTTTATTATTTCTTCTGCAATTTTAGGCGGCAAATTATCATTTAGAACACCATAAATCCTGGATACTAATTTTCTCTGTTTGTTATCCAGACGATAGAGGTTATCTGTTACGTATACCGTTTTCCCATTTTTCTTTTCTTCTTTTTCATCTTTGAATATTTTTGGTATATCATCCTTTACTAATGGTCTTTTAACCTCATGCTTTTTCGCTATTATTTCGAAGACCCTTTTAAAGGTTTCGTTTGAAGCATTTTTATTCTTTAAATTCTCCAGCTCTCGCATTGCCTTCTCAGCATTTTTCTTAGCTGCCTCTGTTGCTTCCTCATACTGTGTTTCTTCCTTTTGGTTAACAAAACCATCCTTCAGCTTCTGTTGATATGCATCTCTTGTTTGATTGTAATCATTCTGTTTTTTATAAACATTTTTTATCTTATTTGCATCAACATAGAGGTTATGGAGCTTCTCCCTAAAAAACGCTTTCAATTCTGCTTCAAATTCATTACGTGTCACATTTTCCTTGAAATAGTCCCGTCTGGCATTTGGTATTAAATCCTTATGAACAGCATGAACTTCTCCAATGTAGTAACCATTACCACGCTGTTCCTTAAAAAACCTTTCAAGGGTTTCACTATTACCTATTTGAATATTTTGTTTTCTGAGCCTCAAACCACGCATTGGATTAACAGAGGCTTGAATTTGTTTTTCATAAGCACTGACACCAAACCATAACCACCCAAGTAGCTCACCTTTCTTGTTTCTGAATTCCTGGAATTCGATATCATAGATGTCGTCGCACTTTTTCCTTTGATTTCCGACCATTTCATATATATTGGTACTGTATTCCTTTAGAATGTCATCCCCCTTGACCTGGACTTTATATTCGTGTAGAGGTTGATAAGTCTTTCGGGCAAACTCATTTATCTTTCCACAGTATATAAATTTGTTATTGAAAGGGACAGGGGCGTTGCTTGCAATATATGACTTGACCGCATCGATGTCGAGCAGTTCAGTGTTGTCTTTTCTGATATTCAGAAGTTCTACGATAAAAAAGTGTTCCTCGGCACTGCACGGCTCAGTTTTAATAGTGATAATCTTTTCAAGAATTTCAGCAGCACTATCCCTAACATCTCTGTCATCAATCAATTCGATACACTTTGCAGCATCCCAAGACATAATGGTTTTAATAGTTTCTCCTTGGTATGACGTTACGAAGCGTAATGTTTCACAGTAGCCTATTCCGCCCAATCTGCCAATACCACGAAAGCCTTTGTCTTTCTCACGGTCTTTATCCGAATCGGCAATGGTAGCAAGTTTTGTAATAACCTCATCTGCTTTTATTCCAGTTGCATTATCTTTTATAATGATATTCCTTTTATGAACATCAATCTTAATATCAATGACAGGATGAAAGTCTTCAAACATGCCTAATGAAATAGCTTTGTCGATTTGGTCAGCTGCATTCTGTATGTATTCACGATATATAAATTTCGTGTCGTCATACATAGCTGTCGTTAAATTCTCAAGAGAATTTTTCCCTATCTTGTATGTTACCACGCATGTACCTCTCTTTATGATTTAAATTGTTTGTAAAGCGGTTCTGGTACCTTAATACTCAAAAGCGACCTGAAAATAGGATTCTGAATGATATATTCACCCTGTTTTAATCTTGTCATCATGTTCTTGTAAACCGATGGTATATACCGATAATCAGAATCCGAAATCTCTATAGCATTTGTCCTGCCATACGCAAATGTTGCACAGTTTCCAGTCACCCTGCTTTGAATTGCGCTCTTGAATTGTTCCGCCGCAAAAAGGATAACACCGAGGGACCTTCCACGCTCAGCAATGTCAAGGATTTGCTTCATGATTGGTGAGTCTTTTGGTACTTCCTTTGAAGCGAACTTATTCAATTCATCGATAAATACGATTATCTTTGACGGGGCGCCGTTTTCGCCATCTGTGTTTTTTTCACCAAGCTGTAGGTCATATATCTCTTTAATCGTATTTCCAAAGACAAATGCCTGCATGTCGGAATTCAGTTTAGCCACATCAATGACAAACACATCATTCTTCTTGATTGAAGCAATTTTATCGGATATTCTTATCTCATTATTTGATTCATCCAAATCTGAGAAGAGCTTATTGTTATTGATTGATTTTCTGATAAGCCTACTAAATTTCTGCCAACTTTGAATTTTGATATCCTTCCCGTTTCCAGGTTGGCACTTTTCCGATATTTTGTCTAAAAAGGAAGGCCAAGAGGTTAAATTATTAAACTCTTTTTCATTCATTATTGTATTTAGAATTGAATCCATTGTCTGGGTGCTGTCATCAATATTAGCAAAAAGTAAATCCAAATTGTTCTTATCCATTTCATATACAAACTTATAATAATTGGCTTGACCATGTCCAAACTGTTTTTCGATTAAAGCTTTATCAGCATACGTGTTGATACTTCTACTATCTGAATACGGATAAAGGTATGTAACATTCTTAAACGGGGCAGTCGACAGCTTAAGATTTTCGTAGGCGGATAATACCGATGCCTTTTTTTCAGCATTCCCCTTGAAGTCATTAGGCTCATCTATTGCCAATAAATCTTTGCCCTTAACATTGAAAATGACAAAAGCCACGCTTTCATCCTCATTATTAGTTTTGATATATCTATCCTGTATGGCTTTCATCAGAAACATCGCATAGGATGTCTTTGCTGCAAGACCTGAAATGCCCGAGATATTCAAATGAGCTCCTTCGGGACCTATAACGAATCTCGAATCAACATAGACAGGTAACGTAATCTGTTCACCTTTATTGCAACCCTTATACATCTCCAATGCACCGCAGACAAGCTTGTTTTCATCTTTCACATCATCCAGCCCTAATGCATAAGAGACTTCATTCTCTGTCGCCAAGCAAACTCTCGCATTGCTCTGAACAGGAATAAATATGCCTTTGTCATTCCCCAGTACATTAGCTTTTACGAAATTCATACCAATCCGAAGTGTACCTTCATTGGCATCAACATCACCAAAATCATTCGATATAAAGTCGGACAAAAAACTTGCAGAATCAGTGATATGTGATATCTCCTGCACAACTGCATAAGTATTACTCTTATTGACATGCTCAACCTTTACAACATCAAATGGATTCAGAATCAGGTTCTTATCAGTCCAAAAACAAAAGTCATCAATTGTCGTTGGTACCTTCTCAGTAGCTATAACCCGTCCAATTGTATTCATAAGTAAACCCTCCTAAAATAATTGAAGGAACAAATTATTACTCATATACTTGCTCTTAACAAATGATTCCGTTAAATAAACAGGGTATATATGGTTTGCCCAGCGGTCATCCGCCCCGTAGCATACAGGGTTTCTTTCATTAAGCAAATGGGCGGAAATATGGTCAATCAACTCAGAGTCTACACCCTTTTCCTGTTCCTTCTTATCAAAAACCAGTTTTTCCACCTTAACAACTCCATCAAAAACACCATTTGAATACCTTGCATCATGGAGCCTTAAATACCAGATAGCAAAATATACATTACCAGCTATTTCCGACTGGTACATGTATACTGGTGTTCGTTCGAATGGTTTTAATTCGGCTACAATATCAGAATTTGTTCCGCCTGATTTAACCTTACATTTGGTAGGGTCGAACGTTTTTGACACCCCAATTACATACCTGTAATTGTTTGCGATGCGCTCATCACTGAGGTTCTTGGTGTTTTTGCTTTTATTGCTAATGTGCTTGTACTCCAGAGAGCCATCCTTGATAAGGTAATTATTCTGGTCAAGCCTGTCCTTTAGGACAAGCGATGCTACAAAATCCTTTTCCAGTTCAACCATATAATCCTGGATAACCGCAACGCCCTTTTTGTCCAACTTTTCATCATGGTCGGTAGTGTATGATTTTACTGCATCAAACTCTAAGCCATGGTGTTCCTTGATATTACTACCTGCATTAATTTTCCCAAGCAAATCATTAAAATAGTTCCCTGCTCCCCAACCTTCTCTATTGGCTATGGAAGGTAAAACGATTATGAGTTTACGCTCAAAAAGTTCCTTTTGCATAACCTTGTTTATTCTTTTGCAGCAACCAATTCCGACCTGTCCTGCTATAATTGGATAAACATTCTTATTGTAGGAAATATCATCAACCTTGTAAGTATGGCGTGAGCCATCAAGAAAATACGAAAAAATGGAACTGCCAGTAACTACTGCATCTGCCCGTTCCTTCAAATTAATACTGTGCTTGTATTGTTCGGTTTCGCCATAATTTTTCCAGATAACTCTATCATTGTCTTCATACTGTATATTTGAAAGGCCAAGTTCATCATTGCAGTACCTTGCTGATTTGTAGCTTTTCCCACGTGTTTCCCTCTCAATTACTTGAATGATATTTCCCACAATGCCACCCCAACATTATTTGAAAACGTATCCTAAGTTACAAACTACACAAAATTCGTAAATTATTCCAGACAGAACAATTTTATCATTATATAATATTTAAGCAATAGTCTGAATAAAATAAATAACTCAGATTACACCAAATGATAATTTAAGAAAGAAAAAATCCGTTTGGGAAACATATGCTTTCCGAACGGAAAATTTATCAGGAGGCGAGGGGACATGCTATTCCAATGTTTCCATTAGCACTGACTATATCTGAAATTGTTACCGAATCCCCGGCGTGCTATGGGAATTATATATACTACCGCTTTTCACATAAAATATGTCATTAAAAAAGAGGTATTTAACTGTCCATCTTACATAAATAACGCGAAAAATCATTAAATTTGGCGTCAAAAACCTCTTCAAAAACATACCTAGCTGCCTTATGTACAACTTCTCTATACTGTGTACGTGTAAAAATATACCCCTTCCACTTATTCTCTGAAAATGCTCTAACCCAGTCATCAACAGGGAATAAGTCCCTTAGTCTTACATACTCTTTTTCTTCGCCTTCGCTCTTGATGGGCCATTTAACTCCTTCTTTAAATGAAGGAGCATCTGGTATATCTATCCATATATCATGCTCTGTGATATCTGATCCTAACTCTTGTGCTCTCTCAGCTATTGCTTTTTTGACTGCAATAATATTCAGAGGCTCCTTACAAAAGCTTGTAATTTTTTGCAATTTATCTAGATTTGTTTTTTCAATAGTTTTTGCAGAAATAACCATAGCTCTTTTGGGTAAATTTCTTTTCGATAAATCATTTACAAGTTTTGATATCTGTAGGAACTGGTTATTTCTCGCTAAAGAAAAGATATCCTCATCCGTAAGATATAAAAAGTCAGCTGAACTACTAAATTCCATATCATATAGTTTTATGTTATTTGTCTTAACTTCTTCAAAAACGGATTTAAATAAGGACTCCGCTGCTCGCACTTTATGATGATGGTATACAGTACTGAAAAGCATCATTTTATTAAAAATAATTTGTTCTAATGTCGCCACTCCACTTAAATCTACGCTAAGTCTAATTTTGTCTGTATCATCAGATATTATATCTACAGTATGAAACAGCCTATGCGTATCTAATACCATTTTTATTCCGGTGAAGTGAGAATCTCTTTGTATATAATCAATTTTATCTGCATCAAAAGCTCCATTAATCATTTCTATTAGAAAAGCTCTGTCTCCAGAATTTACAAAACCAACTATCATTTCTCCGACTAAGTCCAAATCGATATTTATCTCATATTTTTTAGCGATTTTGTTATAAAAGAATTCTTTGAATGCATCACTAGTTACAATTAAATATGACAAAATCTCATGCGGTGAAGCTCCACTTAGTATTTTGTTATTTCTCTTCGCTTCTATAATATCTTCAAATTGGCAATAAACCTGCTCTGACATGTGAGAAAATGGGCCGTGGCCACAATCATGCATAATTGCAGCCATACGTACATTATCTAATACATAATCCCTTTCAAACTTAATCTTTTTATACTTTTTTATCCCCTCTTTTTTACCTTCGTCAATTCTCCTATATACAGCAGAAGCTAACTGCTCTGCAATTACAGTTACTCCAAGTGTATGTTCGAAACGATTATGATTACCCGATGGAAAAACTAAGGGTACCAAATCAACTTGTTTTATCCTTCTTAACCTTTGAATTATTGGTAAATCAAGAACAGCAATTTCGTGTGGTTTGAATAAATTAGACCCCAAAATTGTATCATGAATAACTTTTGGGGCCCTAACATCTGATGGAATATAATCTCTTAGTTGATTTTCGACATACTTATTAACTTTCTCCTCTAATTCTCCTCTCAAAATAACGCCTCTCTTACTTTTAAATCAATCAATATATTTTTCAAATTCTACACTTAGTTCCTCAATAATTGTTTTTGTACCCTCTGGAAATTTATTAAAGGACTCATTTAAAATCTTTGCTTCATGAGTTATATTGTACCTTTCATATGCTGGATTTAAAGTTTTCAAAATCCCAGAAGACTCAAGTCTAAAAAGAATCTGATCTAATAATTCTGAGAATGGAGTTATACCTGAATTATCAAAATCAAATTTTTCAAGGAAATTACTAAACTTATCTCTTTGCTTTATAGTAAACACTGCTTTATGAATTTTCCCCGGGTCTTTGGGTATATCCGAACTCTTTATCCTAGAAAGAATTGCATTAAATATGTCGTCAGGAGAGATATAGTTGTTATACATGGTTTTGAGTTTTAGCAACTCGCTAGCCACTATTAACACCTCCATTTAATTGAATATTTTCTGTTCTCAATTTTATCATAACAAGAAAAACTTGTAAACAGCTTTCAGTGATTGTTTTATATTAACAATATATTCTCATATATCATAAATGATTATACATTTTTAATTGCAACAAATCATAATCAATAATATTATTGACTTGATTTATTAAATTAACACATCCTATATATACTATCGACTAAAAAAACAATTAATTAATACGAAAATGCACAGATTATATAAACTAGATATCTACAAACATAATAGGTATACTCATTTCCCTTTTTCATATATAAGTGTTGGTTCGACTTCGCCAGAATTGCTTGAATAGCTGAAAATCAAAGTAGGCTATGGTACAATAAAATCTAAGAAGAATAAAAGCCCTCAACGCACGAGAATTCCTATACATATACCATACGTTACAACAACTCTATAAATTTATTGGAAAAGATATAGCATTTCCTTGTTGCACCTTCGAAAAAAAACCGGGCACAAATGATTCTTAATGAATACAAGAAAATAACACCCAGAAACGGTAGATATTCAAATCAATTAATCCTCGCTAAAGAAGACTTTTATAATCGTTTCATGAATGCATAAAAGGACTGGGATTTCACTCACAGTCCTTTTTACAGTATTGGTGGAGGCGAGGGGACGTGCACTTCCAATGTTTCCATTGGCACTGACTATATCTTGAACTCTATAGCGATCTGATAAGAGTCCCCCGGCGTATTATCAAAGCTGTAGTTTGTCGAAACTTGATGTTCCTTAGCTTCCATCCTAGTGCACCTAAACGGTGCCTATGAGTCGATACAAGGCTGTTGAGTTTCCTCACATACCTCTCGGTATTGCCGTCGGTCTAAGGTAAAGAGACACTTCTCTCAGAATAAGAGGCATTCCCCTTAAGTGAGAAATGTGTTTTCTGAATGTCCTGCAGCTTTCGCCGCTTCACCTTACGTTACGGTTTCACCGATAAAGCCGGGTTTTCACCTGCCTGTCGCCAGGCAGGGCGATTCTTTTTAATGAGTCGAACCCCTGTCCGAAACCATTTCCTCCAAAGCTTCTACGGGTGTATCACATGATTTTGGAATTGCTTCCCATTCCCTCTGCGCCACGCCCATGTGAAGGCTCTGCGCTTCAGTATCCTTTAAATACTGTTACAGCTCAAGGCTACGACTGTAATAGTTCCAGTGTTTAACCTTCCTACACCGAAGGCCTGACTTAATGACGCCGGCTACCCGAGGTGCAGGAACCCCGGACCGACGGGCAGCCTATATTAGGCTGCAGCTAAAGCGAAATTATCGTTTTTAGCGTTTAATTTTAGTTTCTCGTTTTTTAAGAGGCCAACGAGAATCCTCTACCCGCTACTCTGGTCTCAACAATCCCGTCGAAACCAATACGCCCCCATGTTTAATTGTCAAGCTTCATTGAAACTGTTCCTTCATTTTCCGGTCAATCTCGCGCTTGGCATCACGCTGTGCAATATCATCACGCTTGTCATAGAGCTTCTTACCTTTAGCTATTCCTAGTTCCACCTTTACTCTGCCTCTTTTGAAGTAGAGCTGCAGCGGCACCAGTGACAAGCCTTTCTGTTGCGTATAGCCTATCAGCCTGTTGATCTCGCTCTTGTGGAGCAAAAGCTTCCGATCCCGCAGGGGATCCTTGTTGAATATGTTTCCCTGCTCATAGGGGCTGATATGCATACCATTGAGTATAACTTCGCCGCCCTCAATCGTGGCATAGCAATCCTTCAGGTTTACCTTGCCCTGCCGGATGGATTTCACTTCCGTGCCGGACAGTACAATACCGGTTTCCATCGTTTGCTCGATAAAGTAATCATGTCTCGCTTTTTTGTTTTGGGCGACTACCTTTATTCCCTCGTTTGCCATAACACAAGCCTTCCGTCAAATGTCCCCGACCGATAAAAATAACCCTTCGTGGAAAGGGCCTTGTGTAATTACCTTTATCGTTTTCGGTTCAACTTCATTATACTCAGTCCATGAAGCTGTGTCAAGTCGTGTAAATATATGGTGCGCGATTATTATTGCACCTGTTTCCATATTTTTACACCTGTTTTTGCAGCTACATTGACTCATAATAGTTATTTTGAATATAGTAGATTAGCTGAAATTTTAGCTAATGGAGTGTTTCATATGATCGTTAAAGTAACCGAAATCAAGAACAGCTTCGGTAAATATCTGAAGCTGCTGGATGAGGAAGACATTGTTATAGTAAAAAACGGTACGCCTGTAGCCAGGATGACCAGCTATGAATGCTGGGGATGAAGCGGACAGGCGTCAGGCTTTCTTTGGCTTTCCTCAAGCTTGCTTTAGCTGCTGCAGAAGATTGTACGCTACCCTTAATCCGCCTCTGCCTCTTCCGATCTCAATATCCGGCTTAAAGCTGCCATGGAAGTCACTGCCTCCTGTAACCAGCAAATGATGCTTTTCAGCCAGCATCAGCAAATCCGCGGTCTGCTTCTCCGTATTGTCCGTATAATAAGCCTCTATTCCCTTCAATCCAATTTCCACGAGTTGCCCCAGTAAATGATCCAGCTGTTCAATGTTCATGTATAAATATATAGGATGTGCCAGCACCGGTACACCTCCGGCTCTAAAAATTTCGGAAATACCCTCTTCCGGTGTCAGTTTATCCTTTCTGAAGTATGCCGGCCTCCCATTGGCCAGATACTTTTCAAAGGCTTCTTCTACACTTGCTACATAACCTTTATCAACCATGACCCTTGCAATATGCGGTCTTCCCACAACTCCGCCCGCTGCCAGTGCGGTAACCTCTTCCATGTCCATAGCGAACCCAAGTTCATTCAGCTTATGAACGATTCTTGGATTGCGCTGCTCTCTGTTATCCCGTAGTTGCTCCAGAGTATTACGTATTGAGTCATACTGGTTTCTGAAGAAATATCCCAGTAAATGCATCTCCGGAATTACATCCGCAGAGCTATCCTGCTGATTCGGGTTAAGCGAAGGCGGGTATAGGGAAATCTCCCGTTGAGATAGGTCAACACTGATCTCCACACCCGGAATCACTTCAATTCCAAGCCTTTTTCCTTCCTCAATAGCCTGTTCAACGCCTTTAACCGTGTCATGGTCTGTAACTGCCACAGCACACAATCCTTGTTCAAAGGCATGCCGGACAAGCTCCGTCGGTGTCATACTGCCATCCGACTCAGTTGTATGCGTGTGTAAATCGATATATTTATGTTGATCCACAAAAATCCTCCTATGTCTAAAGGGACACTTTCAAAAGGGGACATTCCTCGGGCTCAGTCCATCTGGCAGAGAGGTATGTCAGCACTCTTTCAAAAGGGGATATTCCTCGGGCTCCGGTCCTTCTGGCGGAGAGGTGCGTCAACACTCTTTCAAAAAGGGACATACCCCGGGCTCCGGTCCATCTTGCGGAGAGGTGTGTCCCCTCTAAAACTCAAATCCGTCACACTCCGCAGGCGGGAAGCTCCCGCTGTATATCAGTTTTAACAGACTGTCCAGGGTTCTTAGCGCCTTGCAAGCCTGTTCATCACTAATCAGACCTTCTTCAATAGCCTGGGCAAGCTCATCCGCATCCAGCAGCCTGACCTCCCCATCGGGGAACACTTTGATGTCCACCAGCAGGTCGTTTATTGTATACCGGTCTGTATCCTCTTCGTAATGGACTTCGATAATATCGCAATACCAATACAGGAACCGTCCGGCTTCATCGTAAAACCTGCCAAGCTTATAGCCTTTATCCACAAATGTGAATGAAATGCCTCCGAACAAATCCGGTCTTGG
>JAEZLF010000283.1 GCA_023435925.1 Bacillota bacterium | reverse complement strand
CGGTAAGCACATGCCAAGCCTGGCAAAGATTAAAGAAGTTCAGATGACTGCTTTCTGTGATATTAATGTGGATCGTGCACAGGAAGCAGCGCAGAAGTATGGAGCAGACGGGGCAAAGGTATACACGGACTACAGGGAGCTCCTGAAGGATGATTCCATTGATGTGGTACATGTCCTGACACCGAATAAATCTCATGCAGATATTACAGTAGCAGCTCTTGAGGCTGGGAAGCATGTTATGTGCGAGAAGCCTATGGCAAAAACCTCAGCGGATGCACGCAGAATGGTGGAGACCGCAAAACGCACCGGCAAGAAGCTGACAATCGGGTATCAGAACCGTTTCAGGAACGATTCACAGCATCTTTACAAGATGTGCAGCAATGGAGAGCTTGGTGATATTTATTATGCGAAGGCTCACGCAATCAGGCGCAGAGCTGTTCCTACCTGGGGAGTATTTCTCAATGAAGAGGAACAGGGCGGAGGTCCTCTGATTGATATTGGTACCCATGCACTGGACTTAACACTTTGGATGATGAATAATTATAAACCCAAGTGTGTAATGGGGAATGTGTACAGAAAGCTGGGTGACAGAAAGGACGCCGCTAATGCATGGGGACCATGGGATCCGGAGATATTCACTGTTGAAGATTCCGCCTTTGGGTTTATTACAATGGAAAACGGTGCTACGATTATACTGGAATCCAGCTGGGCACTGAATAGCTTGGACGTCGGGGAAGCTAAAACTACCCTTTGTGGAACGGAAGCAGGAGCCGACATGCACGAGGGACTGCGAATCAATGGCGAGAAGTATAGCAGACTCTATGTTACAAAGCCTGAACTTAGTGCAGGTGGCGTTGATTTCTATGATGGAGCGAAAACCAGTCCGGCGGATGTTGAGGCCCGGTTGTGGATCAACAGTATTCTGGAGGATGGGGAAGTTGTTGTTAAACCGGAGCAGGCCTTAGTAGTCACACAGATCCTTGAGGCAATTTATGAGTCGGGTAAGACAGGAAAACCTGTTTATTTCAATCATGAGGAAGGTACTGCAAAATAGGACTGCCAGCAACAAAAATTCGTTGAGATTATTGAGAGGAGAAAACTTCATGTATCTTGGTTTTTTAACAGTTTGCCTTGGAAATATGCCCCTAAAAGAGAAGGCGGAATGGGCAGCCCAAAATAGCTTCAAATCGCTTGAAGTAGCCTGTTGGCCTAATGATAATGACAGGGATTATTCTTCCTGTGATATCGATGTCGCTAATCTAACTGCAACAGAAGCAGAGGAGATTAAAGCATACGTAAAAGGTTTTGGACTTACAATCAGTTCACTGGCCTATTACGACAATAACCTTCATCACAATCTTCAAAAAAGAGCATCTATCAATAATCATGTAAAAAAATGCATTGATGCCGCAGTGTTGCTGGAGGTTCCCGCAGTTGGTACTTTTGTCGGCAGAAATAAGGAAAAGAGCATCAAGGATAACTTTGATGAATTTGAAGTGGTATTTAAAGATCTGGTAGAGTATGCCGAAAAAAGGAACATTCAACTAATTATTGAAAATTGCCCGATGGAAGGCTGGCAGATACCGGGACAGCCTGGAACTATTTCATTTACACCAGAGCTGTGGCGTGAAATGTTCAGAAGAGTTCCCAATAAGAATTTCGGTCTGAACTATGATCCATCTCATCTGCGCTTTCAGCTGATTGATTATATCGCGCCTATTGCAGAATTCAAAGACCGTATATTTCATGTACATGCAAAGGATTCTGAAGTGTTTGAGGATAAGCTGGGCTACTACGGTGTATTTAACAAACAGCTTGATGGAGAAGGCACCGGTTATTGGAGATTCCGCATGCCTGGATTGGGGCAGGTTGATTTTAAGGCGATGATAAAAGCTCTGAAGGAAATCGGTTATGACGACGTTGTGAGTATTGAGCATGAAGATCCGCTTTACGAGGGCAGTGAAGATAAAGTAAAAGAAGGATTATTGCTTGGAAGAGAATACTTGGAGAAATGCTTGTAGAATTTAGATATTAATACAGGTCCCGTTCAGACGGTATGAGACTGTGTTGATGGACTGACAACAGGAGGCATTTTAGATGGACAAAAAACGCGGAATAGCGGTAGTTGGTTATGGCGGTATGGGAGGCTGGCATGTATCGTTGCTGAGCTCTATGCCCGAAATGAATGTGAAAGGGATAGTCGATATTCTTCCCGAAAGGAGAAAAGCTGCTGAAGATGCAGGTATTTTTGCATATGAATCCTTTGCAGCCATGCTTGAAGATGAAGAGGTTGAACTGATCGTCATTGCTACGCCAAACGACACCCACAGGTCTATTGCTATACAGGCTATGGAGGCCGGTAAAAATGTGATCTGCGAGAAGCCGGTAGCATTGAATTGTGCAGAGCTTCAGGAAATGATCGATTCTGCCGCTAAAAACAAGGTTATTTTCACCGTTCACCAAAACAGGCGGTGGGATGAAGATTATCTGATCGCGAAGCAGTTATATGAAACCAATACCCTTGGCAAGGTATTCAACATTGAATCCCGTGTTCATGGTTCCAGAGGAATTCCGGGAGATTGGAGAAATACGAAAAAATGCGGCGGAGGAATGGTTCTGGATTGGGGAGTACATCTGATTGATCAGATTTTAATGATGATGTCGGACCGTAAGCTTTTATCGCTTTATGCCACCTTATCTTTTGTGACGAATGAGGAGGTGGACGACGGGTTTAAAATACTGCTTACTTTTGAGGGTCCCATGACTTGTCAGATTGAAGTCGGTACCAGCAACTTTATCCATTTGCCCAGGTGGTATTTGCAGGGTGAAAATGGCTCTGCAATCATTGAGGATTGGAACCTCAACGGTAAAATTGTCATGGTTTCGGATTGGGAAAAGCGAGATGCCGTACCGGTTGTTACCTCGGCAGGTCTGACAAAAACCATGGCACCGCGGACAAGTGAAACCATAAAGGAATATCCTCTGAACCGGATACCCTCTGACATAAAGGACTACTACCGCAATGTGATGAAAGCGATTGACGGCAAGGAGAAACAGATTGTCAGACATGATCAGGTCATGAACAGCATGCGGATCATGGAAGCTGTTTTTTGGTCTGCGCAGGAAAATAAGGTTGTCTTTTTTGACAGGTAAAGGGCTGGAGACTCTGCGGGTTATTCCGTAGGTAGCTTAAATCGGTTGGATTTGGTCAGCCAGACGGTAAATTGGATGTGTGAAAAGCCCTTTACAGCACCAGAATGGTGATGTATAATGTTATTTAATATTTTAACCGCTATGAATGGAACGAGTAAGGATTCAAACTCTTACAGAGAGCAGGTGGCCGGTGTAAACCTGCAGAGTCAGATTCTGAAAATCCTCCAGGAGCTGCTTTTAGAAAGTTTGCAGGAGTTGTGGGCAAGTATGAAAAGCCGGTGCACACCGTTATATGTGAAATCAAAGTGACCGTCCCGGTAGAATGCCGGCGGTAATTTGGGTGGTACCGCGTGAACAAGTTTCCTCTCGTCCCATATTTTT